>NZ_VPEY01000022.1:0-44515 GCF_013416935.1 Acinetobacter sp. YH1901141
AAAGTTGGGTGTATTTCTTCATTGTGTGCTTTCCAATTGCGAGTTGAAAAAGTCTAATGATTCTATGAATACACCTAACTTTTTCAACTAACTACAAATGTGTTGCACTTGGGATTTGAATCTGCGAAATAAAAACTGACAAGATATAATTATTAGAAAATCTTTTTATAACAAATAAGTAAATTGAAATCACAAACAATGCACTAGTAAAAAATAACCAGAAGTAATTATCTGTGATATTCAACAAAGAATATTCGATAAATTGATAACCCAACTCTATCTCTGGATTAAATTCATAGTAATGAGCAGATAATGAATTTCTAAATTTATCAGTATAGACAACTGTATCTGTCCCAACAGAAAAATTACGTATACTAAAAAAAGTAACCAACACAAATAAAGGGAAGAAAACGGCTTTTCGAGAAAAAGACACTTGTTCTATCCAAATCCAAAAAATAACCATAAATAATATAAAAAAATAAGGTAGCATACGATTATCTCAAAATCCCTTTTATTCTTTCTAAGTCTTTCAATCAGGTTCGTTTAAACGTTCTAATTTTTTAATAAAATCTTCAAGTAAAATTGATTTTGAAATATATTTTTCTGAACTATCCCGAATAACTTCTTTAGGATATGACATCATTTCATTCGCATACTGAATCATATCATTTATACATAACTCTCCAAATTTATAAAATTTAAAGTTATCCGGGAAGGTATCAATATGTCCAGAATAAACTGGTAGTCCAAGTGCTAAATATTCTCGAACTTTTAAAGTCGAACCCTCTGTTAAATTCTTACGATACAATGCAAAAGAGCCAAGAGCGATAACACAAGATTGACTAATTTTAGCGATTGAATCTGAATTTAAATGACCGTAACAAACAAATCTTGGATCATTCTGTATTGTCACTTGATCTTTTTCAGAAATCTTACCGACTAAATGTACCAGAATATTTTGGTTATGACTTTGTTTTATTGACTGTATTAACAGATCTAAACCATGCCAATCGTAGAAATAACTCGCAACAAATAGTATTTCCAATATATCTGGTTTTCGATGATCTATTATTTCGTTTTTTTCAAAAAAAATACCGTTTGAATATAGTATCGATTTCTTATCTGGATCATTAATACGCTGTTTTTCATATTCAATTAGCTCATTAGTTACCCCAACTACACCTGCACAACATTGAATTGACCGATTTCCAACTATTGTTTCAATAATACTTAGTATTTTACCTTTTAATCCAGAAGTTCTAAGCTCTTCGATTTCTTTAGTATGATGCACTAAATAGACAGGTTTCTTCACTCTTTTAAGAAAACTAAGCTGCAATGGGTCATAAAGACTATGTCTTAAAACGAAACAGTCCACTTCATCTTGTTGCGACTCTAACCAGTTAAAATAGGCTCTACGAAATTCAACCCATCGCGAGATTTTATTTTTCTTCTTTGGTCGATAAACTTCTAAAATTTTAGAATATTTTGATGCAATTGAGGTATCTTCGGTAAAGATCTTTACGTTATAATCCATACCACTATCATGCGCTGCAATAGATTCCCCATACATTTGGTTTAAGATACCTGATGATTCTGTTTTCATCATAGTTGTATGTAAAAATTTCATGATTTTCTCTTTAAAAAATTTAAACAATAGAATTTTGCTTGAGCTAGCTGCACCTTAAAAATAATAAAACCAATGAATAACAATATGATCCATAGGGAATAACGCAAAATATCCATTAAAAATAAATTTGCGATACTCACCAACAATACGAGTAATGTCGCCATATAAATTGATCTGAAGTTGAATTCAGGAATGAGCAGTTTAGAAAATTCTGATCGCGCTATATAGAAAACAAAAAATGCCAAAACCGTTGCACAGGCTGCGCCTTTAGCACCAAATGGTGCAACCAAGAAATAACATACAACAATGCTGACCGTCATGGCGATTAAAGAAGCAAACATCGTAAATACAGTTCTTCTACTCAGTGAAATTCCAATTCCCGTGACTTCTGAAATGGTATACAACATCGGCGCCATTATGCAGGCGGGCAAAAGATATTGAATATTGAAATATTGTGCTGGCAAAAAAAATGCCACAATCCAAGAAAACAGCCCTGACAACACCACAAGAAAGTAAATAATTGCAACCACATTAATTGCAATGTTATTCAGCTTATCGAACTCAATACCTTGAGTACTTTGCCATTTATAGACCAATGGTGCCCAAATCGTATTAAAGATCCCCGCAATTAAAATTGCAACCGTCGCCACACTCATAGTGACTGAGTAAACCCCGAGCTCAGACAATGTAGAATAGTTTTTTAAAAATAATCGATCCGCAGCACCTAGTCCCCACGCTGCTAAAGAACTAAATAACAAGGGGAACCCAAAAATAAAGCCTTTACGGAGCACTTCAGTATTGATACGCGATTGCAATGCACTTTTTAATTCATGTCGTGTATTCCAGATATAAACTAAACATGCAGCAATCACTGAAAGCGCGTTGGCTGTAACCAAACTATTGGTGTCTCTGACAATTTGAAACACCACAACATTGACAATAAAAATCAAAAACAGAATTTTAGGCAGAATTTGGCTCATCGAAAATTGCAATGCTTTTTCTTGCATTCGTAAAATTAAGGATAAATATCTTGAAATGACAGCTGCAATAAACGCTAAAATAGTAATTGAAGACAAATAGGTACTATTGATGTCGTATAAATGTGACGAAATAAAATTTGGGAAAAGAAACAATATACCCAACAGTACGATGATGGTCAAAATGATAATCGGGAAGCTTAAGTTTTTTAATAATTCTGCTTTATTTTGACTTTCATGATAATCACGAACATAGGCTTGATCTAGTCCCATACAAAACAACAAAATACAAAAATTAATATAAATCTGAAAAATTGAAATACGTCCAATATCTTCTACCGAATAAAACCAAGTAATTATCGGCAGACTAATAAACCCTAGAATCCCAGTACCAACAGGTCCTATAGAGTACCCTAAAATAGTTTTTTTATTCATTTGAACTGTTAGGCTCTGTATAGATTTTAGTCAATTTTTCAATTACAGCTTTTTCGCTAAAATTTTCCGAACAATATTGTCTAATTTGAAGAGAATTAAATTTATTCCAATTATGATAGAGTTTTAAAAGCGAATCTATCATTTCTTTTTCTGAATTCTTTGATATTAGATATCCGACTTCAGGTATAACTATAGATTCTGGTCCACCACATTTAGTTGCTATCACGGGTTTACCTAATGCTAAAGCCTCTACTAATACAACACCAAAAGTCTCATACTCACTAGATAAAACAAAAGCATTCGATAATGCCATTTCTTCTTTTACTTGTTGACGACTTAATTTTCCTAAAAAAACTATTTGCGACTCTACCCCCAACTCTTTAGCCAATATCTTCAATTCAGACATTAAAATACCATCACCACCGATCTTTAAACGTACTTTTTTATTACCTTTAAAAGCCTTAGCAAATGAAGAGATCAAGAGATCAACTCGTTTTTTCTTTTCTAAGAAACATACATTAATAAATGTAAAATATTCTTTTGTATCTAAAATTTGTTCAAAACTAATAAATTCATCACTAACAATATTAGGAATATAAGTCCATTTCTGTGTTTCAAATAATTTATTTAATAGCGATGAAAACTCTTCACTAACAGCAATACAAACTTTAGCATTACTCACTATTTGTTTTAGAGAACTAATTTCATCTAAAGGAATCAAACTTCTAGCGAATGCCGTTGAATGTTCTGTAACCACATAAGGGATACCGTATTTAATCTTAATAGTTTGTGCAACATACCCTGCATACAACATTGAATGGACATGAATAATGTCGGGTTTACCAAACTGCTTTACATAAGTATCAAAGAGTTTTAACGCAACTTTAATCCAATGATTTTTATTATATTTTTTACTTTTTGGAATATAATTTGCTGTATACCATCTGAATGTATTAACACCTTCATCATTTTCTAAAGTTAAGCCATAAGGTTTTTTAAGAATGCTCTTAATATTTTTTAAACTACGTATTTGTGGATAAATAACACCAACCTGATACCCAGCTTTTCTAAGTGCTATCGCTTGCTCTCTGAAAAAACTTCCGCCAATATCTCCACTAAATTGTGGATACCATGACGGAATAATTAAAATATGCTTTGTTTCTTTCATTAGTATATCCACAGCCTTAAATACATTTTACCTTAATGAGTTAACAATTTTTTCTTGCTCTTCAATAGTTAGGTAAGGATGCATCGGTAAACTCATTACTCTTTCTGCAACAGCATCCCCTACAGGTAACACTGCATTTACATCTGCAACAGCAGGCTGCTTATTTAACGGAATTGGATAATGCACAGCAGTTGGAATAGCTTGAGCTTTTAACTTCTCCTGAACTTCACTGCGGTTTTCTACCTGAATGGTATATTGCGCCCAAGCACTCATATTATGCGCTTCAACAAATGGAGTTGTTAAAATGCCTGCTTCGTTTAATAATTTGCTATAAGTATCTGCCACACGCTGACGCGCCTGCATTTCATCGTCCAAAATTGCCAGTTTTGGCAACAAAATAGCCGCTTGTAACGTATCTAAGCGACTGTTTACCCCAACACGAATGTGATGATAACGACGGTCTTGCCCATGACGTGCGATCTGACGAATCACTTTCGCTAACTCTTCATCGTTGGTAAAAATAGCACCACCATCGCCATAGCAACCTAAAGGCTTACTTGGGAAAAAGCTAGTGCATGCCACGGTACTTAAATTACAGCTTTTACGCCCTTTATAGGTTGCACCAAAACTTTGTGCAGCATCTTCAATCACGGGAATATTATATTTCGCAGCAATTGCATTAATTGCATCAAAATCAGCACATTGTCCATATAGACTTGCGGGAATAATCGCTTTAGTGCGTGGTGTAATGGCTGCTTCTAGTTTTTCTACATCTAAGTTGTAAGTTTTTGGGTTCACATCTACATATACAGGTGTCGCACCCAACACTGCCACAGTTTCTGCTGTTGCAATATAGGTAAAACCTGGGGTAATGACTTCATCACCAGGCCCTATACCAAATGCCATTTGAGCAATTTGCAAAGCATCTGTACCATTGGCACAAGTAATACAATAGTTAGCGCCCACATAAGCCGCTAACCTTTCTTCTAGTTCTGTAACTTCTGGCCCTAAAATATATTGACCATGCGTTAAAACACGCTGAATACCCACATCAATTTCAGCTTTAATACGTGACTGCTGTGCTTTTAAATCAATAAATTCAATCATGCTGCAACCTGCTCTTTTGTTACAACCTTACCATTCAGTCGGTAAATCGCCCCTGTATGCTCACATACAACTTGTGCTTCACCCTCTAGTGGTAAATCTAATTGTTCACCAAACTCACTCATCCAACCAATTTGCTTTGCAGGCACACCAACCATAAGTGCATAGGCTGGTACATCTTTATTGACCACTGCACCTGCACCCACGAATGAATATTCACCAATTGTAATACCACAAACAATGGTACAGTTTGCACCCAAAGTCGCACCTTTTTTTACAAGGGTGTTACGGTATTCATCTTTACGTTCAATTAACGAGCGTGGGTTATATACATTGGTAAAAACCATACTCGGCCCACAAAATACCCCTTCTTCAAGGGTGACATTGTCATACACCGAAACATTATTTTGTACTTTACAATGATCGCCAATTACGACCTTATTGCCCACAAAAACATTCTGACCTAAAGATACGCCTTGTCCAATTTTGGCACCACCACAAACATGCACAAAATGCCAAACACGAGAGTTCTCACCAATTTGAGCACCCTCATCTACAATTGCACTTTCATGTTGATAAAAACTCATCGCATTCTGCCTTATTATTTTACTTTTACTAATAGAGGATGCGGGTTGCTTGGATTTTCAACAACTGGAGCAACACGAATCACTTCAACCGTTTCAATTGCAGCACGGTTTTCTTCTACGCCATACCCTTTACCAGACAAAATACGTTGGTAACTTTGGGTGTGCAAGTCTGTAAAACCACCTGAAAATTCAAGTTCTTCATTTTCAATGGTAATACTACGGTAGGTTAATTTTTCACCCTGTACCGCATTTTCTGGTAAATTTTTGGCATCAATCGACAAGAACCAACGTACACGTGCACGCTCATACTCTAAATAACCCGATGCAGTTTTTTCATCACGATAATGCACTTCATTTTTCACAATTTTGCCAAAAATAAAATGCAGCATGTCATAAAAGTGCACACCAATATTGGTTGCCACGCCACCCGATTTATTATCTACTCCTTTCCATGATTTTAAATACCACTTACCACGTGAGGTTAAATAAGTTAAATCTACATCAAAAATTTTACCTGCGGGTGCAGCCTGAACTTTATCACGCAACGCGATAATAGAAGGGTGTAAACGTAGCTGTAAAATAGAGTTTACTTTTGCACCATACTGTTTTTCATATTCAGATAAAAGGTTTAAATCTTCTGAATTCAATACCAATGGCTTTTCACAAATAACATCTATGCCGTTTTTTAAAGCATATTTCATGTGTGGCGCATGTAAATAGTTTGGTGAGCAGATCGCAACATAATCTAGCTTTTCACCTTTGAGCTTTTGATCTTCTACATAGGCTTCAAATTCTTCAAATTCGGTAAAAAACTCAGCTTCAGGAAAATGGCTGTCCATAATACCAACTGAGTCGTTAACATCCATTGCGACAGCCAAAGTATTGCCTGTTTCTTTAATTGCTTTTAAGTGTCGTGGTGCGATATATCCTGCTGCACCAATCAGAGCAAATTTTTTCATATTTTTACTACAATCTATTTTGGGTGAATCTTATAAACGGAATACGGTAAAACCTTGTGCTATCATTTCATCACGGTTAAACAAGCTTTTTACATCGGTCAATACAGGTTGTTCGGCTTTCACATAGGCACGTAACTGTTCAGGACTCAAAGCACGAAACTCATGATGTCCCACAGCAACCACCAAACTGTCCACAGGGTTTTCAGCATCTACCTGAACCAAGTCAATTCCATATTCATGTTTGACTTCTGCGGCATTGGCCCAAGGGTCACACACGGCAACCTTAATTCCCCATTGATCGAACTCTTTAATTACATCTACAATTTTACTGTTACGAATATCTGGGCAGTTTTCTTTAAAAGTGATGCCCAAAATACCAACAGTAGCTTTAGTCACATCAATATTATTTTTCACCATTCTTTTAATGGTGGCACGTGCCACATAACGCGCCATATTGTCATTAATACGACGACCTGCCAAAATCACTTGTGGATGATAACCAACTTCCTCTGCTTTATGAGTTAAATAGTACGGATCCACCCCAATACAGTGCCCCCCCACCAATCCTGGACGAAACGGTAGAAAGTTCCACTTACTGCCTGCGGCTTCCAACACATCTAAAGTATCAATACCAATACGCGAGAAAATCACCGAAAGTTCATTCACCAAGGCAATATTTAAATCGCGCTGGGTATTTTCAATGACTTTGGCTGCTTCAGCCACTTTAATGCTAGATGCTTTATGTGTACCTGCAGTAATAATGCTGGCATAGACTTGGTCTACAAGGGTAGCAATTTCAGGCGTACTGCCGCTGGTAATTTTTTTAATTTTGGTTAGGGTATTGACTTTATCGCCAGGGTTAATCCGTTCTGGGCTATAGCCAGCAAAAAAATCCTGATTGAATTTTAAGCCTGACACTTGTTCTAAGACTGGAATACATACTTCTTCAGTCGCACCTGGGTAAACGGTAGACTCATAAACCACCACATCTCCTTTATTTAACACCTTACCTAATGTTTCACTGGCTTTTCTTAAAGGGGTTAAATCAGGGCGGTTCACTTCATCTACAGGGGTTGGAACAGTCACAATAAAAAAATTGCAGCTGCGTAAGTCATCTAAATTGGCTGAATAGCTTAAATGTGTCGCTTGTTTAAGTTCTTCTGGCGACACTTCTAAAGTATGATCTTGTCCACTTTGTAATTCTTGTATGCGTTTTTGCTGAATATCAAAACCCACCACTGGCAATTTTTTTCCGAATTCAACTGCCAAGGGTAAACCGACATAGCCTAAACCAATAACGGCAATTTTTAGCTCAGAGAGTTGTAGCATTTTAGCGCCTTTAATTTATATCTGTATTTTATAAAGAGAGAATCTTTCGGCAGGAATACTAGCAGAAATTTATGAAATTTCTATTATGATTTATGCTCAAACGACGTGAAAAAGATTGCAATGTATAATTTTTTTGAATAGACCTTGTGTTAGTCAAAATTTAAACAGCCTAAAGCTACATTTAATAAGGTTTTAGCCAATTCAAAAATTAGGCAAAACGATACTTTCGCAAGAGGTCTAATATTCACTTTTTCTATTTAGAATAACTTCATAATTTTTTAAGAACTCTCTTTTCTGCTTTAAGATTCTGCCAAATATGCAAAATGGTTACAAATTGCTATATACCTCTTTCACAAGTTCGGTAAAATGACGGCAATTTATCCAAAACGATTTTAAAAAAATAATGGGATCTCGCGTGCGACACTTTCAACTGGCTATTTTATTGGTATGTGGCATTGCCACTACGGGGTGCGCTGTCACCTCTGGTTTACAAACCTACGACTTACCAAATGAAGGGGTCTATACCACCGACTTGGGTACAGCGGTCAATGTGATTAAACTCACCCAAGAATCAATGCTAGCGGTGCAGCCTGCAGTTCACAATATTCAACAAGACTATGCGCATTTATTTCATACACCACAGCGTCAATACACCTTAAGTTCAGGCGATATTCTCTCTATCTATTTATGGGCATATCCTGAAATTACCCCGCCAACCAATACCATTAGTAACGAAAAAGCCGTTGAGTCAAATGGCTATCAAATTGACTCGCAGGGTTATATTCAGTTTCCGATTATCGGGCGTTATAAAGCGGCAGGTAAATCTTTAGCGCAAGTGAATCGTGAGTTGCGCAGTCAATTGGCACGTTATTTAAAAACCCCAGACGTGATTGTACGAGTCTTGTCTTACCAAGGGCAGCGATACTCGGTACAAGGCAATGTCATGAAAGGCGGGCAATTCTATTTAAATGATCAACCTGTCAGTGTGTATACCGCCTTAGGTATGGCAGGCGGGGTCAATGCCCAACAAGGTGACAATGCTTCTATGACTTTAGTGCGTCAGGGGCGTAGCTATCAACTCAATACCGTAGAACTGGAAAAAGCAGGCTTGTCATTGCATAACTTACTCATCCAGCCGAATGATACCTTGTATATCAACAACCGTGAAAACCAAAAAATTTATGTGATGGGTGAGTCGGGTAAAAATCAATCGCTTCCTATGCGTGATCAAGGCATGAGCTTAAGCGATGTATTGGGTGAGAGCCTAGGCTTAAACCCACTATCTGCCAGCCGCAGTAAAATTTATGTGGTCCGTAGCCAGCCGAATGCAGCACAGACAGAAGTCTATCACATGGATTTAACCAGCATAGCCGACTTTGGTCTGGCCAATCAGTTTAAAATGCGCAGCAATGATATTGTCTATGTCGATGCTTCAGGCTTGGCCCGCTGGCAACGTGTGGTTAATCAAATGATTCCATTCTCAAATGCTTTATATAATTTAGACCGTTTAGGGAACTAATGAAAATTAATCACATTTTGGTGGTTTGTATTGGCAATATTTGCCGTAGCCCCATGGCAGAATACTTTTTAAAACAGCAGTACCCACACTTACAGATTGAATCTGCGGGTATTTCAGGCTTGGTGGGTCATGCAGCCGATGACAAAGCTCGTTTATGTATGCAACGTCACGGCATTGACATGAGTCCACACGTGGCAAAAAAACTCAATGCAGACTTAATTAAAAAAGCCGACCTGATTTTGGTGATGAGCCAAAATCAACAAAAGCATGTGGAACAAACTTGGCCATTTGCTAAAGGCAAAACTTTTAGACTGGGGCACTGGCAAAGTAAAAACGTGGCCGACCCCTATCAGCACGATCAGGCCGTATTTGATGAAACCTGTCAGTTGATTCAAACCTATATTGCGGACTGGAAAAAATATATCTAGTTTCTTGATATTCTAGCTTTTTTAAAATTCTACTTTTTTGATATTTAAACTATGAGCCAAACCGCCAACACCGAAGATACCATTGATTTAAAGGAATTATTTTTTTCCTTAATCGCACAATGGAAAATGATTACCCTTTGCGTTCTACTCAGTATTGTCTGCGCTTTACTGTATTTAAGAACTACGCCAGACACCTATGCAGTAGATGCTTTGGTACAGGTTGAGGACAGTAAAGGGGCCTCTGCAGCGTTATTGGGTGATCTGTCCAATATGATTGAGCAGAAATCACCTGCACAAGCTGAAATTGAAATTTTAAAATCACGTTTGGTGTTGGGTAACGTGATTGATCATCTAAATTTAAATATTCGCGTTTCGGGTACAGAAGACAGTTTCTGGAATCGTTTAATTGCCAAGCATGAATATGACAGTGAATATTCATCTCAGTCAGTGCTATTTAAAGACAATCAAAAAAGTTTTGATATCCGCCAGTTCGATATCCCGCAATATTTTCAAGATAAAAACTTAATTTTAAAATTTGCACAAGGCAAATACAGCCTAACCGATGCAGCAACCGAACAGGTGGTTTTTTCTGCACCTTTAAACCAAGTCAGTCAATTACAGTCTGAATTTGGGCTGTGGAAAGTCGCAATTTTTAGTCAAGACAGCTTTAACGATGCCTATAACATCCGAAAGCAAAGCCTTCCTGCTGCCATGAAAAGCTTAACTGCCAACTATTCAGTAGCAGAAAAAGGCAAGTTAACAGGCGTGTTGGGGCTGAATTACCAAGGGTCAGACAAACAACACATTACCCAAGTACTGAATGCCATTTTAGCAGCGTATAGCCAACAAAATATTGAGCGTCATAGTGCAGAAACAGCACAGACCTTAAAGTTTTTGGAAGACCAACTCCCAGAACTGAAACAACAATTAGATGTGGCAGAACGTGAATTTAACCGTTTCCGCCAACAATTTAATACAGTCGATGTGACCAAAGAGTCTGAGTTATATTTAACCCAAAGTATTACTTTGGAAACCCAAAAAGCGCAGTTAGAGCAACAAGTGGCTGAAGCTGCGGCCAAGTACACCAACGAACACCCTGTCATGCAGCAAATGAATGCGCAACTGGGGGCAATTAACAAACGCATTGCAGAGTTAGACGGCACGCTCAAACGCTTGCCAGAATTACAACGCCAATATTTACAACTGTTCCGTGAAGTAGAAGTCAAACAACAGCTGTATACAGGCTTGCTTAACTCTTACCAACAGCTGCGGATTGCCAAAGCAGGTGAAATTGGCAATGTGCGTATTGTCGATACTGCAGTAGAGCCGATTGAGCCAATTAAACCAAAGAAATTACAAATTTTAATTTTGTCGGTTTTCTTAGGTGGTTTTCTGGGCACATTGTTGGCCTTACTGCGTAATATGTTGCGCTCAGGTATTAAAGACTCGAATCAAATTGAAAATGAACTGGATTTACCTGTTTATGCCACTGTGCCACATTCACCTGTGCAAGAAAGCCTTATTAAAATTCTGAAAAAGAAAAAGAATATTCCTATTCTTGCGGTTAAAAATAGTAATGATATTGCCATTGAAAGCCTGCGCAGCATGCGTACTGCCATTCACTTTGCCTTAAGCAGTGCCAAAAACAATATCATTATGATTTCTGGCCCTGCACCAGAATTGGGTAAATCGTTTATTTCAACTAACTTAGCGACTATTTTGGCGCAAAGTGATAAGCGCGTATTATTGATTGATGCCGATTTACGTCGTGGTTATATGCACAAATACTTTAATTACGACCCTAAGCCTGGCTTAACCGAATACCTGAATGGTCAGCAAGAGTTAGGCAGCATTGTACGCAGTACTGAAGTTGAAAATTTAAGCATCATAAGCCGCGGCAAAAGCCCTGCCAATCCTTCAGAGTTGTTGAGTACGCAAAAATTTGCAGACATGCTCACGCACTTGTCGAGCCAGTTTGACCATATTCTGATTGATACCCCGCCAGTTCTTTCCGTCACCGATGGGATTATTATTTCACAATATGCAGGTGTGAATTTAGTGGTGGCACGTTATGCCAAGACGCAAATGAAAGAGCTTGAATTGACTGTCAACCGCTTTGAACAAACTGGCGTGAAAGTCAACGGCTTTATTTTAAATGATATTCAACGTGAAGCGGGCGGTTATGGCTATGGCTATAACTATGCTTATGCCTATAAAGCCAATAAGGATGATGATTAATTTGAAATGATCGGTGGGCTGAAATCAGCCCACCACCGCAATACTCACCTATTGTTAAAGAATTTTCTTTTGAAATTTACAATAATATTCAACAACTCACATTGCAAAAATCCACTCAAAAACCTATCTTGGTTACACGGTTGCATATTCTTATACAAATGGACACCAAATGAGTTTTACTATGATCAACTACCCCAACAAAACAAGGTGGCTTAACTAGAGCGGAATATCACTTATAAATACGCTTTTAGTTGTTCAAACAAGTGGGACCACCTCTGTTTAAAATCAGACTGGCTATAACCCCCTATCAATAAAGGCAGTTTAGAAACCGTGTAGGGTGATCCCCACTGAGGCTAAACCATAACGTTTGTCTAAACGTGAAGCGGTAACACCATTATAGAGGAAGGGAATATCACCAACAAAATTGCGCTGGAACACCTGACCTTCGATAAACCCGGTGACGTGCGGGCTAAAGTCATAGCTGAATTTGGCACCCAAAGTATGATTGTCCTTAATCGGGGAGTTGCCAAAATTACTCACACGATCATCGATATCGTTACGCCACAAGCGCTGGTATTGATAAGCCAGCTGGCTTTCGAACTGACGATAGCGCCAGTTCCATGACCCCCCGAGATTGGCATAATAGGCATCGTAACTTAGGTCTTTCTCGATATCAAAACCAAATTCATTGGCATTGCCCTGTTTATACAAATCATTGACCGTAATATTTTCATTGGAACAAGGAGCAGCTAACTGGCCTGAATATTGATTATTACCATTAACTGAAATATCCATTAAACAGCCTGCGAGTGTGGCCTGGATATCAATATTACTGACTTTAACTTTACTATAACCCACACTGGCAAAAGCATTCAGCTGATTCATCGGATCCAGTTTACGCGAGAAGATGGCATCAAGTTGTAGCTGTAAGTCTTCCGGATTATGCACCTGAACCTGATTAAATACTTGTTGATTGACCTGTGTCGGGGTAGATTTCGATAGCGTATCAGCCGTGTTACCCCAGATGCTAGCACGGAAACTGAGAGCATCATTCTTTTTCAATGGGAGTGCTGGGCTATAGCGCACAGCCAATAACGCACTCTCAATTTCATTCGTATCCTGACTGTATTCAATTTCACGGTGCCAGTAAGTTCCTTCAATGGACCATTGAGGATTGAGCTCATATTGGCCAGATAGATGAAAACCCTGGTAATCACCCGCGGATTTATCGCTAATGCCTTCACTTTCACGCATATCAAAGATATCAATTCTGTCATTCACAGCATCGATGGCAAGATCGAGTTCAAGAGCAGAATTATGAGGTGAATTGAAGTTTTTCGCACTTAGATACAGGTCATTTGGGGCAGCATAGCTTACAGAGGCACTGCCTAAAAATAATCCCAGAATAGTGGATATTTTTTTCATGTTTTTTCCAGATGATAAAAAAAGCTGCTTCTCAGCAGCTCTTTTTTCTTGCTTATTGGGTTACTTTAAATTTAGCAGATACACCTGATCCATCAGTTGTACCTAAAGTGTATTTAGATGCAAGAGCAAGCTTACCATTATTAATAGCGATCACTGGTGAGGCTTTGATAACTGCAGTTACAGTGACAGTATCACCTTTTAAGCTAAAGCTGTTGAGCTGAGTTGCTAAAGATGCTGATAATGAACCTAAGGTGGTTGTATTGAGTGCAATTTTACCGTTATTCAGTACATTTTGCGCAGCATTTACAGTGAAAGTGGTATTTAGGCTATTGATTGTAGAATCAACCTTAATCTCTGTATTTGCTGGAATGCTAGCTGCAGTTAATGTACCTCCAGTAAAGTTAAGATTTAACTGATTTGCAGAGATCGTTAATGTTTTAGTGCCAGTGCTAATGTGTAATGCCGCAGCAGCAACAATTGGGCTAGCCGGTGTTGCATGGATACCTTTAGCAGAGATACCTACCAGCAGGTTATTTAAACTCGGTACTTCAATCGGGTTGGTAAGTGAAGTATTGAGTGCTGTAATCGTTTGGTCAGTACCTTGTACATTAAAGCCATTTAATTCTAAATAGTCTGTATAGAACTCATTGGCTTTTTGAACAGCATCAGTTGTTGTAGGTGGAAGAGTAACTGTTGGAACGTTAGTTTCAATCTCCGTAATTGCACTCTCAATGTCATCATTAGATGTTGGAGTTGGGTTAGCAACTGCTGTACTGATTGCCTTCAGTGATTCTTCAATTTGAGCAGGTGCCGCAGTCAGGACAGGAGCTAAAGCTGTGACAATTTTTTCTGCAGCAACAGACGCTTTCGCTTCAGTAACTGCAACTTGAGTTTCATTTTTAATACTTTCAGTACCTGCATTGAAGGTCGCAGCAGGTACAGAGGTGGTCCCACTTGTTTGAACAACTAAAAGCGAATTTATAAGTGATATTCCGCTCTAGTTAAGCCACCTTGTTTTGTTGGGGTAGCTGATCATAGTAAAACTCATTTAGTGTCATTTTGGCTATACTCGAATGAGGTCGTTTCAAATTATAAAACTCAAAATATGCACTCAATTGCTTTTTCGCATCTGTGACACTGCTATAGCTTTGAGATACACTTCTTCATATTTAACGCTCCGCCATAATCGTTCAACCATCACATTATCAATCTATGAGCAGTATACTGCGCAAATTTACCATCCATACTGATTTGAATGCTATTTGATTTCAATACATCAATAAATGCATCACTGGTGAACTGACTGCCTTGGTCTATATTAAATATTTCAGGTGATCCATATTTTTTAATCGCTTCATTTAAAGCCGAAATACAAAAATCCACCTCCATACTAATTGATACCCTATGCGCAATTACCTTGCGGCTATGCCAATCAAGGCAAAGAATTTTCCGAACACAAAAGAATTACTGATGCTGGCATAGAGACGTATTTTGCTGATCCTTACAAATCTATTCAGCGAGCTAGAAATGAAAATCGAATGGTTTAATCCGTCAATATCTGCCAAAATCATCATCGTTTGATGACGTGTCAAACGGACATATAGAGCAGATAGAATTTGCACTCAACCATTATCCTAGAAAAACACTAAGTTGGTATACACCGAGTGAAGTTATGGCTGGTTTTTATACTGTTGCACTTGCCGCTTGAATCCGCCCTTTAATTAACTCAACCATTTAACGCAAAATTTCAGGTAACGCCTTATAACTACCGCTTTTGCTTAATTCAATTTTCATTTTTTGCAGCATTTGATACGGTTGCTGCTGCACAAACATATTCACAAAACTTAAAGGAATCGAACCCTCAGGGTTAGCATAGCCATAGGTACTGACTTTGACTTTGTGATTACCCAGTTTCTGAAAGGTCCAGTCGCCTTCGTAATCCTGAATACGCACATAATCTGGGTTCAAGGGATAGCCCCCCTCAATGGCTTTATTTTGAATACTAACCATACCTTGTGCATCTTTACTCATTTTACCTTTGACCACCAAATCACGATCTTTTAGTGGAAAAGGAAAATCCAGCACCATATACAGCAAGAACTCACCTTTTTGGTCATCACGTGACAAGACTTTGACACTGCCCACATAAGGCACCCATTTCACGGCATGATCAACATCTAAAATTAAGGCAGCAGCTTTTTCTAAAGGTACATTGAAGGTGGTTTCGGCCTTATACAAAAACACAGGGCTAGACTGCTGTTGAAAGGTCCAGACTTTAATATTGTTTTTATGTATGCTCAGTTTGGCATGTTCAATATTTTGTGCAGAGGCCGCACAAATACAGGTGCTTAACCCAAGCATCAACAGAGATTTTTCCATTTTATTTTTGCATCTTATTTTAGTTTTATGTGGGGTCTGATGCGTCATCATCCATGACATCAGACCCTAGTTTTTAGCTGTAGATTGAAAATTGTTCAAGCAATTTTTATCTATTTCGGATTCCTGCGCAGTTTTTAAACCTGAATCTCGTTAAATCCAAGAACATCTTTCATATCGTATTTACGCGCTTCGCGTCCCACCACCCACGCTGCAGCTCGCACGGCACCTGCAGCAAAGTTCATGCGGTTGGTAGCTTTGTGGGTAATTTCCACACGCTCGCCATCGGCAATAAACATCGCGGTATGTTCACCCACAATGTCGCCACCACGAATGGTTTGGAAACCAATACTTTTACGTTCACGTGGCCCTGTGTGTCCTTCGCGGCAGTAAACAGCATCGTGTTTTAAATCACGACCTAAGGTTGCTGCAATGGCCTCGCCCATCATTAATGCCGTGCCTGATGGTGCATCGACTTTATGACGATGATGCGCTTCAATCACTTCAATATCTACACTATCACCAAAGACTTTGGCTGCCAATTCCAGCAGTTTAATAGATACGTTTACACCAACTGAATAGTTGGCGGCATACACCACTGGCGTCTGTTGAGCCGATTCTTCTAAGAATGCTTTTTGTTCATCATTCATGCCTGTGGTGCCAATCACAATCGCCACGCCTGCTTCACGACAAAGCTTTAAGTGTTGTGCTGTGGCGGCTGGTGCGGTAAAGTCGATTACGACATCACAGTCAGCTAATACTTGTTCTAGGCTGCCCACGACTTTCACACCGAGTGTACCCACACCTGCCAGCTCTCCTGCATCTGCCCCCAAGAGACTGCTTTCTGGGCGTTCGACTGCAGCTGCCAATTGGTAGCCTGCTTCTTGAACGGCTTGAATTAAGATGCGGCCCATACGGCCGCCTGCGCCTAATACACCAATGCGTGGAGTTGCTGACATAGCATATTCCTAAAATAGATTCTAAATTGTGCTTACTATAGCAAAACTCGCTGCCTAGACTAAGTTTGTCTGCCAAGTTTCTGGGTTTATTTTTATCGGAAAGCGACTTTGACTGGGCTGCTGATGGTCACTTTACATACCTCAGGTAAACTTTTAACGAAGCGATGCTAAAAATTTATCTGAAAATACTCATTTTTATTTTTATTTCACAAATTTGCAAACTTGTATGCGCAGACTAGCCTGCACGAATGATAACAACTGCAAAAATTAAAGGGGATTTACATGCATTCGAAGAACATTGTATTGGCATTATTGTTAGGCATGAGCACAGCATCCGTATTTGCAGAGCCTGCACTTCAAGAAGGGGATACGCTAGAAAGCCTGTCCAAAGTCCGTATTAGCGTGACACTACAAGAACCGCTTGCTGTTGAAGTCGATGCACCTGAACTAGAAGAAACAGTACCAACGGAAAATGTGGTTGTTGCAAGCGCTCAACCACAAACTACCGTTGAAACAGCAACGACTGAAATGGTGGATGTTTTAGAGATTGATGTACCTGAAGTCGAATAAGAGTACAGCAGATACAACAAAGGCGATCTTCAAGATCGCCTTTATTTTTGAGTTTAGATGAGGTCGTGCTTTAGCATACCTAACCTAGGTTTCCTTAATCAAACAAACGATCAAAGAAAGACTTTTTCTTTGGTGATGACTGACTGCCCTCACCTTCCATCGTCGTCTGCAACTCTTTTAACAATTCACGCTGACGTGCCGTTAAATTCACAGGTGTTTCCACCACAATACGGCAGAGTAAATCGCCCTGCATACTGGTACGCACAGGTTTTACCCCTTTACCACGCAAACGGAACAATTTACCCGTTTGTGTTCCCTCAGGTACTTTCAGGCTCACACGACCATCTAGAGTAGGAATTTCAATTTCCTTACCTAAAGCAGCATCGGCAATGCTAACAGGCACATCCATATACAGATCAGCACCATCACGCTGGAAGATTTCGTGCTCACGCACCACCACTTCTACATATAGGTCGCCCGATTGACCATCACGAATGGCTTCACCTTTACCTGTTAAGCGTACGCGGTCGCCATTGTCCACCCCTGCAGGAATGGTCACTTCAAGAGTTTGTTGACGGTCTGACACACCCGAACCATGACATTTTTTACATGGGTTCTTGATAATTTTGCCCTGACCACGACAAGTGCTACAGGTTTGCTGTACCGAGAAGAAACCTTGCTGCATGCGTACTTGACCCGCACCATGACAGGTTGGACAGGTTTCAACATCATTTGGATTTTCTGAGCCTTTACCATCACAAGCTTCACATGGCGCAGGTGCTGTAAAGGTGATGGTTTTCTTAACGCCTTTGACTGCTTCTTCAAGCGTCAATTCCATCACATAGCGTAAGTCTGAACCACGGCGTTGACGTTGCTGGCCACGCCCCCCCCCACCAAAGGCTCCACCGAAAATATCCCCAAACTGGCTGAAAATATCTTCCGCACTGAAACCACCGAAGCCGCCAGCACCACCGCCCATACCACCTTCAAAGGCTTGATGGCCCATACGGTCGTACATGCTGCGTTTTTCGCTGTCTGACAGAACTTCATACGCTTCTGAAGCTTCTTTAAACTTCTCTTCAGCTTCAGGATTGTCCGGGTTACGGTCTGGATGATATTTCATCGCCAACTTACGGTAGGCTTTTTTAATTTCATCATCACTAGCGGTTTTAGAGACGCCCAAAACCTCATAATAATCACGTTTAGCCATGTCTGGCGATGCTCCTCACGGAATTCTATTTAAAACTTAACTGAAGTCTGAAATTGGGGTCAAACTGAGTTTTACAAGGGAAAGCTGTTAAAAATTTTAGCTGAAGTGCTTTAGATGAAGTTCAAGCCATTAGAACACAGCTTTATTTTTCAAAAATTTGGATAGCCCTTTAATCCAAGCATTGATTAAAAATAAGAAGGCAATCACGGCAAAGACCACACCTGCTACGGTGCAGGCTTTGACCCATAAAAAGGCATCCCAAGGAAAGAAGGCCAATGGAATAAACCACAATGCAGCAAACAATGCCAATACACTGTAAATCACCACATTACGCATGATCCATAAAGCCTGTGCCTGTAACCAGACTTCAGTGCTATCGACCACAATCACTTTTCGTGCATACCAATACGCCAATGCACCACTCACCACAGTAAATAAAGCAAAAAACATAAACACGTAAGAGATCGCGACAGACCGGCGAAACTTTACCAAGTTATCTTGCTTCATAATGTGATTTAACCCCATCTGTGCCATGCTTTATTTTTTAATCTGGCGCATGCTGTAACGTATGCAAAGGCTGAAAAATATAAGGTGCTACTATATTGAAATTTTCCAAGTTTCGCACCCGTTATTATGTCACTTTTACAGATTATGTGGATTTTTTTTCACTTTAAACCACTGTGCATATAATGCAGGTAAAAAGAACAGGGTTAATAGGGTCGCGACAATTAATCCGCCCATAATCGCCACAGCCATCGGGCCAAAGAAAATACTGCGAGAAAGTGGAATCATGGCCAATACTGCCGCCAAAGCGGTCAGTACAATTGGACGACAACGGCGCACCGTAGCGTTAATAATCGCGTCCCACTGCGATTCCCCAGCCCGAATATCCTGCTCAATCTGATCAATTAAAATCAAAGAATTGCGCATGATCATGCCCGATAAGGCAATGGTGCCGAGCATCGCCACAAAACCAAAGGGTTTGTTAAACAGCAACAGGAACAATACCACGCCAATAATGCCGAGCGGTGCAGTTAAAAACACGATGAATGCACGGGACATGCTACGCAGCTGAATCATCAACAAAGTCATCACCACGGCAAGGAAAAATGGCATGCCTGCATTGACTGACTTTTGCCCACGTGCCGATTCTTCAACCGTGCCACCCACTTCAATTAAATAGCCACTTGGCAACTTTTCACGCAGGGCCGCCATCGGTTCAGACAGTTCTGCCACCACCGTTGCAGGTTGCAAATTGCTACGAATATCACCACGTACGGTAATGGTCGGCAAGCGGTTACGATGCCAAATTAAGCCTTCTTCAAAACGGTATTCAATTTGTGCAATTTGCGCCAACGGCACCGATGTTCCACGTGAAGTCGGTATAGCCAAACTGCTTAAAGATGCGACATCTAGGCGCTCGGTTTGATCACCACGTAAACGGATTTCAATCAGTTCACGTTTTTCACGATACTGGTTAATAGCCGCGCCACTGATAGAGCTATTAAGGAAGTTAGCTAAATCAAGACTCGACACCCCCATTTGACGGGCACGGTCTTGATCAATCTGCAATTGAATGACTTTGCTCGGCTCACCCCAATCTAAATGCACATTGGTACTGTTTGGATTGGCACTGATGGTGGCTGCGACTTGCTGTGCCCATTGTCGCACTTGTGCCAAGTCTTCTCCTGACACGCGGAATTGCACTGGATAACCCACTGGTGGGCCATTTTCCAATAATGACACGCGAGTACGCACCTCTGGCAATAACAAGCGAATTTGTTCAGATAAATTACGGTGAATTTCATTGCGGTCTTCTAAAGACGATGCCAATACCACAAATTGGGCAAAACTGGCCTGCGGTAATTGCTGATCTAAAGGCAAATAGAAACGCGGCGAACCTGTGCCAACATAGGCTACATAATTGTCGATGCCTTGTTGTTGCGCCAAGAACTTTTCAACTTTTTTAACGGCTGCTTCTGTGGCTGTTAAAGACGCACCTTCTTCAAGTTTTAAATCGACTAAAATTTCCGCCCGATTGGAAGGTGGGAAGAATTGTTGAGGTACCAGTTTAAACATTGCAATCGACAACACAAAAATCGCAACAGTAGCCGCAATTACAGTTTTACGATAGCGCACACAGGTATTTACCCATGACCGAAATACCTGATAGAAACGGGTTTGATACGGGTCATGCGCCTCACCAGCCTGATGTGCCACAGGCTGTGGCTCAGGTTGTTTACGCAAACGTGCCCAAAGACGTTGATACCACGGTGCGCGCTGCACATGTCGCTGAAAATCTGGCAATAATTTATCTCCCAAATACGGCACAAATAGTACTGCGGCAAACCATGACACCACCAAGGCAATGGTCACTACCTGAAAAATTGAACGGGTATATTCCCCTGTACTTGATGCTGCTGTGGCAATCGGTAAAAAGCCTGCTGCGGTAATCAATGTACCAGTCAACATTGGGAAAGCAGTGGTTCGCCACGCATGCCCTGCGGCTTGCAAACGGCTGAAACCCTGTTCCATTTTAATTGCCATCATTTCAATGGCGATGATTGCATCATCCACCAATAAACCTAGGGCTAGAATTAAGGCACCCAGTGAAATTTTGTGCAGCCCGACATCAAACAAGTGCATGCCAGCAAAGGTCATGGCCAAGACCAGTGGAATAGAAAATGCCACCACCAAGCCTGTACGAAAACCCAGTGAAAAGAAGCTGACCAGCAATACAATAATCACTGCTTCGGCCAAGACTTTCATAAACTCATTCACACTGTGTTTGACCGCAACAGGTTGATCAGACACTTTTTGCAGCTGCATCCCTAAAGGCAAAGTCTTCTGCAAACGAGCAAATTCAGCTTCCAGATTTTCACCTAAAGCCAGAATGTCACCGCCTTTACGCATAGACACGGCAATGCCGATGCCATTTTCGCCCATAAAGCGCATACGTGGCTGGGCCGGCTCGCTAAACCCACGATAGACCTCGGCAACATCGCCCAGTTGAATAGTGGTGCCATTCACCAACAATGGCATTTGTTTCAGTTCATCAACACTATGCAATGCCCCGCTGACCCGCACCTGAATACGGTCTGAATGGGTTTCAAAAAAACCTGCGCTTGCCATGCTGTTTTGTTGTTGTAAGGCTTGCTGAATCGCGGTAACAGGAATACCAAGTTGTGCGGCTTTGGTGTTAGATAACTCAATCCAAATTTTTTGATCTTGCAAACCCACCAAATTAACTTTGGCAACATCTTTGACTCGCTGTAATTGTAGCTGCAAACGGTCGGCATATTCTTTGAGGGTGGCGTAGTCATAGTCTGCGCCTGTCAGCACATAAATATTGCCAAAAGTGTCGCCAAATTCATCATTAAAAAATGGGCCTTGTACCCCTTGCGGCAATTCATGACGAATATCATTGACCTTTTTACGCACCTTGTACCAAACATCTGGAATTTGGCTAGAACGCATGGAATCTTTGGCAATAAAAGTCACCATGGACTCGCCCGGACGCGAATAAGCCATGATGCGTTCATAGTCGCCCGTGCTCATCAATTCTTTTTCGATGCGGTCGGTGACTTGTAACGAGACCTCTTTGGCGCTCGCTCCCGGCCAATAGGTTTGAATCACCATCACTTTAAAAGTAAACGGTGGATCTTCACTTTGTGCCAGTTTGGAATAGGAAAAAATCCCGACAATGCCCAACAGCAGCATCAAGTAGACCACTAGACCTTTATTTTTCAGCGCCCATTCGGATAAGTTAAAATTCATATTTTAACGCTCCGTCTGTGTAGCAGCAGGAGCTGCCTGAGCGGTTGGATTGACCGCCTGTACAGCTTGATTGTCACGGTTAATTGGGCGGATTTTTTGTCGATCACGCAGTAAATGCACCCCACCCATCACCACATAATCTTGCGGCTGTAAGCCACTCAGTACAGGCACGCTGTCACGTCCATAAGCGCCCAATGTAACAGGAATTTGGCGCACGGTTGAGTCTGGCTGTAAGACCAAAACAAAAGCTTGTTGCCCTGTTGCCGACACGCTAGATAAAGGCACATATAAACCCTGATTGGCTTGGCGAGTCAGAAATACCCGCGCACTTTGCCCCAATTGAATCTGTGCATTGCCTTCACGTAAAGCCACTTTGACTTTAAAAGTACGCGACTGATCTGCCGCAGGGGAAATTTCTCGAACCGTACCTGCAAAACGGGTATCGGGTTGTGACCATAAACTTACCGTTGCCTCTTGCCCGACTCGAATTTCACCCACCGCTTGTTCAGGCACGCCAATCACGACTTCACGCTCCCCATCAATCGCCAATTGATAAGCGACCTGCCCTGCCGCTAAAACCTGCCCAACTTCAATATTGCGTTCAGTAATCACACCATTTTTTGTGGCACGTAACTGGTTATAGTCGGTTTGATTACTGCTGACTGCATAATTGGACTGTGCCTGTTTCAACTGTGCCATAGCATGTTGATATTGGTTTTTGACTGCATCATATTGCGAGCGACTGACGGCATTCATGGGTAATAATTGCTGAAAACGCTGTAACTCATCGCTAGCAATTTTTGCAGCAGATTGCGCACTTTCCAGTTGCGCACGCGCGGCATTGAGCTGCAATGCTGCATCTTGCACATCCAGTTTTGCTAAGACTTGCCCAACTTTGACCTGATCTCCCACATCGGCAAAACGCTGTGTAACTTGCCCTGCAACCCGAAATGCCAAAGCCGTTTGCTGACGAGCTTGCACCTCGCCTGCATAGCTTTTTTGCTCAAGATGTAAACTGCTAGGCTGGGTCACCATCACCAAAGGGACTTCCTGTTCAACCTCGGTTTTTTGCTTGCTGCATCCAATTAGGGTGATACAGCACAGCAGCATCAGGCTGGCAATGAGATTCTGAGTCGTGTTCATCAGGTTTGCTCTTATTTAAACGTTTTTTTTAGGGCAGAATACGGTAGGGTTTGCTGACACTTCGTCTATGTTTGCGACAGCGCATATTTTTAGCTGATATAAGGCATGAGGCAGGAAACTTAGTCATTCTAAGTAACTGACTCATAACGTAATAGCAGTAAAAAATATGCTTGTTCCAAAGGACTGTGGCTAAAACTTTCTCAGATTGCGTTATGAAACTTGGTAATAGTCTCGCTATTCCCTGCGTTTCATGCCTGATCTGCTCAGTTTTAGCCTACAGCGCAAGCCATTTATGAAGTGCGTGCAAACCCCTATATTAAATTGATTATTTTTTAATTAATATACCACTGGGTACATTAATTAAAACTGAAGCGTCATTTTCCAGTTGTACTGATGCAAATTAGGATGAGCGTGTGCAGATTCATGTCGGACGACCAAAAGATTTAGAAAAACGCCAACGCATTTTAATGTCGGCAAAACACTTGTTTTTAAAGTTGGGCTTTCATGGTTCTAGTATGAATCAGATTGCACGTGAAGCAGGCGTGACCAAATTAACGGTGTATAACCACTTTCAAGACAAAGCCACGTTATTTTCCTGTGCCATTGAAGAAACCTGTGAAAGTCTGCTCAAAGCACAACCTTTGGACTTGACTGCACATAGCAATTTTAAGCAGGCCTTATACCAAGCCTGTAAACTGTCCTTGAACTTGGTCAATATGCCTGAAGCGATTAAATTAGAGCATTTGCTGATGGAACTGGCCTCGGAGCAAAATCCGTTGGCATTGCAGTTTTACAATGCCTCACATGCCAAACTTCGCTCGATGTGGGAAAGCTTCTTTCGCCAAGCAGTAGAATTGCAGTTTATTCAGGCAGATGAACCTAAAACGCAAACCGAATTGATCGTTTCCTTACTGCATGGTTTACGTCACCATGAAGTTTTACTCGGTGTACGTGCCGTGCCCGATGCTGCACAATCTCAAAAGATTATTGAAGATGCAATTGGTATTTTTATGCTGCGTTATGGCTGAACAAGCTAATTTCGCAGCCTCATCATGCGAGATCTAACTCTCACCTTACACATATACGAATGATCAACTGACTCATATCTCCGTCCTGTATTTCTCTCCTAAATACTGCCACTTGGCACTATAACTTCAGATGCGCAAAATCCATGCAACTTTTGTAGATAGCCCGCTTGGATTGTATCTAAATCGGGGTATAGTCTTAACAGAGTAGAAAAACACAGAACATGGAGAACAACGAATGATTCAACAAATTGATGCTCCTCTACGCGATGACGTACGCTTACTTGGCAACTTATTGGGTGAAACCCTCAAGTTACACGCAGGACAAGATTTGTTTAATCAGGTCGAACAAATTCGTGCTTTATCTAAAGGCGCGCGCGATGGACAAGCCGAAGCTGAAAAACAACTCGAACAACTGTTTTTAAGTCTGGAAGATGACGAAATCTTACCGCTCACCCGTGCCTTTACCCACTTTTTGAATTTTGCCAACATCGCTGAGCAATATCATGTGGTGCGGAGCCGTCGCCAAAGCGAATTTGATGAAAATGGCGTTTCTCCAAACCCGCTAGATCACTTATTTATCAAGTTTAAAGACAACCAAATTTCTGCAGAAACACTCTTTCAACAAGTCTGCGAGCTAAAAATTGAGTTGGTTTTAACTGCGCATCCGACTGAAGTCAGCCGTCGTACCCTCATTCAAAAATATGACGATATTAATGACTGCTTGTTTAAAATGGATCAGCAAAAACTGACACCACGTGAACGTCAGGCAGTTTTGGCAGATTTAAAACAGCTGATCAGCTCGGCTTGGCAAACCGATGAAATTCGCCAACATCGCCCAACCCCTGTCGATGAAGCCAAATGGGGCTTTACCACCATCGAACAAACCCTGTGGAATGCGGTGCCTAAATTCATGCGTGAATTAGACAGCATTGTGCAGGAACATTGTGGACAAAGCCTGCCGCTGAGCGTTGCACCTGTACGTTTCGCCTCTTGGATGGGCGGTGACCGCGATGGTAACCCGAATGTCACTCATAAAGTTACTCAAGAAGTGCTGTGGCTGTCACGCTGGAAAGCAGCAGAACTGTATTTACGTGATATTGAAAACCTGCGTTGGGAACTCTCCATTCAGCAATGCAGCCCAGAATTGGCAGATGCTTTGGGACATTTCCATGCCGAGCCGTACCGTGAATATTTACGCGACACCCGAGAACGCCTAAAAGCCACCCGCGACTGGTTAGCAGCGAAACTGCAAGGCAAAGAGGCTGATGACAGTTTGGTCATCAAAAGCAAAGACGAACTGTTACAGCCTTTATTGCTGTGTTATCGCTCGCTGACGGCTTGCCAATTATCAGACATTGCGAACGGCAAATTGTTGGATTTAATTCATCGTGTGAATTGTTTTGGTATTGAATTGCTAAAACTGGATATTCGCCAAGAGTCAGGACGTCATCGCCAAGCCATTTCTGCCATTACCGAATATTTAGGTTTGGGCAATTTTGAAACATGGACTGAACAAGCACGTCAGAACTTTTTGCTTCAAGAGCTGCAAAGCAAACGTCCGTTATTGCCAAAATTCATGCAGGAACCTGCACAAAGCCTGATTCAACATCCCGATGTGCAAGAAGTATTTGCCACCATGCGCACTCTGGCTGCACAGCCGCAGGAAAGTTTGGGTGCTTATATTATTTCCATGGCGGAATATCCAAGTGATGTGTTGGCGGTATTATTGTTGCAAAAAGAAGCAGGCATTCAGCATCCTTTACGTGTGGTGCCACTGTTTGAAACCCTGAAAGACTTGGATGGGGCTGCTCAGACCATGAATACCCTATTTAATATGCATTGGTACAAGCAGCATATTCAGGGCAAACATGAGGTGATGATTGGCTACTCAGACTCCGCCAAAGATGCAGGTTTCATGTCTGCCAACTGGGCACAGTACCGCGCGCAGGAAGAACTGACTGCGGTAGCGCAGCAACATGCTGTGCAGCTGACTTTATTCCATGGTCGTGGTGGTTCCATCAGCCGTGGCGGTGCGCCAACGCAACAAGCATTGTTCTCACAACCTCCAGGGTCTATTTCAGGTGCAATTCGCGTCACCGAACAAGGTGAAATGATTCGCTTTAAATTTGGGCTTGAAGGGGTTGCCTTACAAAATCTGGAAGTCTATACCGCTGCAACCTTAGAAGCGACGCTGATGCCACCACCTGTGCCGAAAGCAGAATGGCGCGAGCTGATGGATAACATGACCGAACTTTCGGTGCAGGTCTATCGTCAAACCGTGCGTGAAAATCCGCATTTTGTGAAATATTTACGCACTGTCACGCCAGAGCTGGAATTGCAGATGTTGCCACTCGGTTCACGTCCCGCGAAACGTAAAGTGAGCGGTGGAATTGAATCCTTACGTGCCATTCCATGGGTATTTGCATGGACACAAATCCGTTTGATGCTGCCTGCTTGGTTAGGGACAGGCGCAGCAATTAACCAAACGCTCGATCAGGGACAAAAAGCCACTTTGGATGAAATGCTCAGCGATTGGCCGTATTTCCAGACTTTGATTGATATGCTGGAAATGGTGTTGTCTAAAGCCGACAGCAATATTGCCCTGTACTACGAATCTAACCTGACCGATGACGAAGACTTAAAACAACTGGGTGAGCAACTCCGTCAACGTCTGCGTGATGCTGTGACGACCCTACTGACCCTCAAAGGTGAATCGCAATTGCTCAGCAGCAATGATGTGCTAGATCAATCGATGCGGGTGCGTAAACCTTATTTATTGCCACTGCATTTGCTACAGGCAGAATTGATGAAACGTCGTCGTTTGTATTTGGCAGAACAGCATGCCGAACATACCCCTGTCGATCATGCCCTCATGGTGAGTATTGCAGGGATTGCAGCAGGCTTACGCAATACAGGTTAAGAGCTAACGAATAGCACAACAAGCAGAGTCATGCTCTGCTTGTGGCTCATTCACTCACTTAAACATGATTTGGGACGGATGACTACATATTAGGCTAAGTAGAAAAAATCATAAAAAAACATGATAACTGGCATTTTTTATGATTTCTGTCTCAACTTATTTGAATTATGCTTAGATTAGACAATAAATAAGAGTTTGGACTTGCCTATGCCAGAAAGCTCTACAATGACGACTTTATTAAAGCTAAAAATTTTTAATTTTTTCAAGGGTATAAAAATCTCCTCAGTTTAAATAACATCCAAAAATCACGTGTCGTCAGTGGCTTGGTTTTTTTCTTTCATTTACTCTTTTTAGTGGTACTTTGGCTCAGTCAAAGCCAACCCCTGTTTACCCCATACATGCTGCCATGGGTATTGGGTTGTTTAATATTGTATTTGCTGATTGCCTTGGTCTTTATATGTCATCAGCTATCGTATTCCTGAAAATCAGACCACACTCTATTATTTTCCAATTCTGTGTTTAGGCTTTTATAGCAGCTCACTCATGAGTATTGGCTATTTTCTGGGTCAAATGACGGTACTCACAGGCGTATTTACCATTGGCTCCATTTTTACAGGCTTATTGTTGTTTAAACGCAGCATTATCTTTTGGGGCACCATTCCCTGCTTGGTGGTATTTTACGGTGGTTCTTTGCTGACCTTGCGCAATATTATCCCCTATGCGCCCGTTTTTCAGCCCTATACGTTTACCAGTGCGGAATTCCAAAATTTCATGCTCATCAAAAACTTGATTGGCAGCACCATCATTGGTGTTCTGTTGGCCATTTTATTTAATACTTTTTTGGGACGCTGGATGATTCGTGAAGAACATCAGCAACAACTAATTCTGCTTGATCCACTCACCCAAACTCTCAACCGACGCGGTTTAAGCATAAAATTCAACCAACTGGTGAATCAAAAACAATTGGCGGGGCAAAACAAAGAACACATCTGCCTTGCCCTGCTCGATTTAGACTGGTTTAAGCAAGTAAATGATCGCTATGGACACGATGGAGGGGATCAGGTACTCAAGCAAATTCCAAAAATTTTGCAAAAAAATCTACGCAGTGAAGATATTATCGGACGTTTTGGTGGCGAAGAATTTATGATTATTTTCTCCAATACCTCACCGCAAATTGCCCAAAATGTACTGGAACGCTGCAGAATTGCCATTGAACAACATCGTATTGCCTATGCAGAACATGAGATTCAAATTACCGCAAGTTTTGGTTTAAGTGCCTTATATATTTATCATGCAGATCAACATGAATTAATTCAGCGTACTGATGCTGCGCTGTATAAAGCCAAGCAAAGTGGACATAATAATGTGCAGCAAGATATTGAATCATGAATATTAATTTTGTATAAAATACAAACAAAAATCGCAGGTCATACAATTTTTTTTAAACTGCGACTATCACTAAGTGACTGCAATACATTCTTTAAATTTATAAATAAAATTACTTATTTATATTAAATGTAAATTTTATCAAATAGTAAAATTTAATCCTAAAAATAAGCAGCTGATCTGTTTTCTGGCAAAATTTTTAAAAAATTTAGGCAATACAAGAGTATGATGTGCTCAATTTAGCTTTTGAGTGCTTACTTTATGTCCAATTGGTTTCCCAAATGGCGCCCTTATGAAGGCAGCATTGATGCACGTCCTGTAGGTACCAATGAGTATCTACCGCCTGCACAAACCGTTGTATTGGGGATACAACACGCATTTGCCATGTTTGGTGCCACTGTACTTGCACCTTTTTTAATGGGCTTTGATCCGAACCTTGCCATTTTAATGTCAGGAATTTGTACCATCCTGTTCTTTTTCATGACAGGTGGGCGTGTTCCAAGTTATTTAGGCTCAAGCTTTGCCTTTATTGGGGTGGTGATTGCTGCCACAGGCTATGCAGGCGCAGCAGGCGGTTTAAATGCCAATATTGGGGTTGCGGCAGGCGGGATTATTGCCTGCGGTATTTTATATGCCCTGATTGGCTTTTTGGTGATGGCTACTGGCACCCGCTGGATTGAAAAATTAATGCCACCTGTGGTGACAGGTGCGGTGGTGATGATCATTGGTTTAAACCTTGCTCCTGTCACGGTCAAAGCGGTTGCAGGCAATCCATTTAATATGTGGATGGCCTTGGTGACTGTGCTATGTATGGGCATGATTGCCGTATTTACCAAAGGTTTACTGCAACGCCTCTTGCTCCTGATTGGCTTGCTCATATCGTATCTGATCTATTTTGTAGTCACCAATGTCATGGGTTGGGGGACGCCAATTAACTTCGCACCGATTCAGCAAGCCGCTTGGTTTGGCGTACCAGACTTTCATGCGCCTGTATTTGATGTGAATGCCATGCTGATTATTGCCCCAATTGCCTTCATTTTGGTGGCAGAGAACTTGGGACACATTAAAGCAGTAGGTGCCATGACTGGTGAAAACCTCGATCCACACATTGGTAAAGCCTTTGTAGCCGATGGTGTTGCCACAACACTCGCAGGCGGTGTCGGTGCACCAGGTATGACTACCTATGGTGAAAACATTGGGGTGATGGCTGTTACCCGCGTGTATTCCACGATTATTTTTGTGGTGGCGGGAGTCTTTGCTATTTTCCTTGGCTTATCACCAAAATTTGGGGCAATTATCCATACCATTCCTACCGCCATTTTAACGGGCGCTTCGATTGTGGTATTTGGTTTGATTACCATTGCTGGCGCAAAAATCTGGATTGAAAACAAGGTCGATTTTTCTAAAAACAAGAACCTGATGGTGGCTGCCGTGACCATTATTTTAGGAACGGGTGACTTTGCACTGCAATTGGGCAGCTTTAACTTGGGCGGGATTGGGACAGCAACTTTTGCAGCCTTGTTCCTGAACTGGTTCTTTAGTTTGCGTGATCCCTCTTAATCAGAACTTGCGGTCATTTGCTTGAACCTAAGCAAATGCCGAAACAATGCAAAAAGACCGAACAACAGTGATTGTTCGGTCTTTTTTTACCTCAAACGGTCTGTCTAGAATGAACCGTTTTTAAGAGATAATGCTTTTACTTGGCTTATTTCTGTTTTTTAAGCTCTTGCTTAAGTTGCTTCAATTTGCCTTTATGTTTTGAAATCTTTTTCAAACGTGCTTTGATTTGTTGCTTCAAAGATTTAACTTGCTTAGCCATGGTATTACTCCTTAGTAAGGCTATTCGTTGCCATTGTGTTGTTTCACAAAACTACGAATAAATTTTCTTAATTCACGAGCAGCACTAGTATCAAGTTCTTCACATAAACGAATAAATTCATCACGTTCAGTACTATTAATACGAATTAAAAGTTGTCCATCTTTCTTGCCTGTCTTTATTTTTTTGATTTGCTCGTTCATTGCTGATCTCTCCAAAATAAAGACTGCTTTGCAAAAGATGTATATACAATATATATACTTTTTAAAATAAAGCAAACTTACAATGTTAAAAAATGTAATAAAATCATATTCTTTTTTTTACCAATTCTTTTTAAAAACCCAGCAAAGCCAAGACAGGCAAGGCTTAGCGCTCAAAGCCACCTGCAGAAAAAACAAGCAAATAATTTTTAAAAATTATGCTTTGAACACCAAAATGACATATAGATACGCGGTTTTTCCGCATAAATGCAAAGTTTGGGCTGCGTTTGAAGCATCGCCCAAACTTAGGGATAGATCTGCTTAGAGATAGGCTAATTAAGGACGAAATTCTTTTAATTCACGCTGAATAAAATGCTGAATCATATCGTGATACAAACGCTCGACCATGTCTGGATCGACTGCATGCTGCACAGCCAAAGCACGGACTTTTTCAATCACTTCTTTCACGCGCTGCGGCGACTGCACATCTTCCACAGTCTGTTTATGGCGCATGGCCTGATCGACATAAAACTGACGCGATGCAATCAGTTCAATTAAAGCCACATCAATTTGGTCTATTTTGTCACGTGCTTGTTGTAATGATTTTACTTTTTCATTGTTCATGGGCTTGGGCTACACTTTCAGTTTCGGTTTCACTCTTATACTTTTCTTCTAACACATTACTGAAAATACTTTCAATCATCCACACCCGATATAAGCTGTTAAACACGTAGCTTTGCCCATCTATGCGCAATTCCAACACAGGAAAATCGGGCTGAGATTTCATTTCACACAGCATATCGTTTTCTTTGAGCAACTCGGTCACATCGGCTGTGGTCAGTTGATCTAACTCCAGTTCACGCTGCATACGCTCAAAATGCGCTTTAAAGGATAAATCCTGTCCCCTCGTCCATACCGCCTGCAAAATGCGATACATGGCATCCACACGCTGTTCTTCAGGCGCACTGTAATACAGTTGTGCCATTTGATAAGTCGCCTGCTCAGTCGGGCGGCAAAACGGCGTAAACGCAACATCAGTACGTTTAGATAAACGTGTTGCCAAACTCCAGTCAAACCAGTCGCGTCCATGATAAGACAAGGGATACACATTCAAATGGATATTGTAATAGGCAGCTAATTCTTCTTTGATATACGCCAATAACAACCAAGAAATCGGGTCTTCCAGTGCAATATACAAATCCAGTTCAGGGTCGAGTGCCTGAATTTCATTGAGTTCTTCGGCATCACTAATTAAATGTTCTCGCCATTCAATGTGATTGATCAAGAAAATAGGATTATCGGTGAGTAATTTTTGTTGTTTTAAACGGCGTGTCAAACGCAATAAATCATCGACCGCATGATATTTACGTCCACCAAACTCAAAATAACTGGCCAATACAGGTGCATCATCAAAAACCCGTTCAGGAAAATCCTGAATTTGATGATGACGGCTGGACATGGCATATAAAGTGCGTAATTTACCCGACTGCTTTTGCCACAGCATGTGGAACACATCTTCGAGTAAATACAAAAAATCCTGACCACGTAACGGCGTATGCCGCAAAATGGTTTCTGCCTGCATTAAGGCTTCTGCAGTCGGTGATTCAGGGGTATCGTGAAAACTAAACCGATGTTGTTTGGCAAGAATTTGTGCATCTTGAATACAGTAATTTTGCCATTCTGCAGCCGACATTTGATTCGGTGCATCGCCACTTTGCCGCGAAATCACCACGGTTAAAGGTTTTAATTCATCGGCCAGAATATCTTCTAATTGCGGCAACTCCTGTACCGCCAAATAGCTATATACATCATCTAGACGCAAATGCACACTCAGTCCGTGTTCCGTGGGCAACACCGCTTGCCGAGATGGTTTTTGATAAAACCAACTCGATCTGATCGGATCGAACCAACGGCGTAACAGTGACATGAGATCAGCCTCTAAAAAGAAAATCCTTGTGGTTTGGGGACAAGCCACATGCAAATCATGTGCGCTCGTCCTTCAATAGTACACAAGGATTTATATCAATTCATATAAAAATGATCAATTAGACCTCTAAATTCAGATCAGTCACTGCACCTTTTTCTGCGCCCGATGCCAATTTAGCAAATTTCGCCAATGCACCATGGGTATAGTTTGGCTTTGGTTTGACCCATGCCGCTTTACGTGCTGCCATTTCCTCTTCCGACACATGCCAAGTCATTTCACGGGTTTCGGCATTAATCGAAATTTTATCGCCATTTTTCACCAGACCAATTGGCCCGCCTTCATACGCTTCTGGGGTCACATGCCCAATCACAAAACCGTGACTGCCACCCGAAAAACGTCCATCGGTAATTAACGCGACTGAATTACCCAAACCTTTGCCAATAATTGCAGAAGTTGGTTTCAGCATTTCTGGCATACCCGGGCCACCTTTAGGGCCTTCACCACGAATCACCACCACTTCACCTTCTTGCACTTCACCATCTAAAATGCCGCGCATCGCGCCAATTTCACCTTCAAAAACGCGTGCAGGGCCTTCAAAATACAAGCCTTCTTTGCCTGTAATTTTTGCCACTGCGCCCGTAGGTGATAAGTTGCCTTTTAAAACCACCAAGTGCGAATCTTTTTTGATTGGTGCATCAAACGGTAAAATAATTTGCTGACCTTCAGGATAATCAGCAACATCGGCCAAGTTTTCTGCCAAAGTTTTACCTGTAACCGTTAAGCAAGAACCATCGAGCATGCCTGCATCTAACATACGTTTCATCAGTGGTTGAATTCCGCCAATGGCAATCAGCTCCGACATTAAATACTTGCCCGATGGACGTACATCGGCCACCACTGGAGTTTCCTGACCAATACGCACGAAATCATCTAGTGTCAGTTCAACCCCTGCAGAATGTGCCATGGCAATTAAATGCAGTACACCATTGGTCGATCCACCCAAAGCAATCAGCACTTTAATGGCATTTTCAAAGGCAGATTTGGTCATAATGTCACGTGGTTTAATATCCAGACGTAACAGATTCATGACTGCTTCGCCTGCACGTTGGCAGTCATCCATTTTATCTTGAGAAACAGCTTCTTGTGCCGAAGACCCTGGTAAACTCATGCCCAATGCTTCAATGGCCGATGCCATAGAGTTCGCGGTGTACATGCCACCACAAGAGCCTGCACCTGGCAAAGCCACTTCTTCAATTTGTTTGACCTGAATTTCGTTAATTTCACCTTTGGCATGCTGACCCACGGCTTCAAACACCGAAATAATATCGGTATGTCCTGCACCCGGTTTAATAGTGCCGCCATAAACAAACAAGCCCGGACGATTTAAACGCGCCAGTCCCATAATGCAGCCTGGCATGTTTTTATCGCAGCCACCAATTGCAATCACACCATCATAGGCTTGACAACCCACCACGGCTTCAATTGAATCGGCAATAATTTCACGTGAAACTAATGAATATTTCATGCCTTCGGTGCCGTTTGAAATACCATCTGAAATGGTGATGGTATTGAAAATAATGCCTTTACCACCCGCCTGATTCACGCCTGTTTCTGCTTCGCGCGCCAAACCATCAATATGCATATTACATGGTGTGACATTGGCCCAAGTCGATGCAATTCCAATAAATGGACGAGTAAAATCTTCATCCTTAAAACCCACCGCACGCATCATGGAACGTGCAGGTGCATTTTCAATGCCTTCATAGACTTCGGCTGAATGTTCGCGGATATTCTGTTTACTCATGGCTGATTCCTTAGCAAGATGGGTGAAATGACGTATTCATCATGACAATTTATTTTATTTTTCATTGTATCGAAAGCAGGCAGGATGTAAACGAAAATGCCTGTCTAATTTCATCGCTCAAATTTGCTGCGATACTGACATCGCTCATTGCAGACACATAAAAAAGCACCCCAATTTTGGAGTGCTTTTTTGTAGCAGCTTAAATTGCCAAGTACTGCTTAGATTTCACGTACCGCACCTTTTGCCGCACTGGTGGTATGCATGGCATAAGCTTTCAACGCTTTAGAAATTTTACGTGGACGTTCTTCTGCAGGATGCCAGCCTTTAGCTTCTTGCGCTTCACGACGTGCCGCCATAGTTGCGTCATCTACCGCCAAGTGAATGCTGCGGTTTGGAATATCAATTTCGATACGGTCACCATCTTCAACCAGACCAATCGCACCACCTTCAGCCGCTTCTGGAGAAACGTGACCAATTGAAAGACCTGAAGAACCGCCCGAGAAACGACCATCGGTCAGTAAGGCACATTCTTTGCCTAAACCTTTCGATTTCAAATAGCTGGTTGGATAGAGCATTTCTTGCATACCTGGGCCACCACGTGGGCCTTCGTAGCGAATCACCACCACATCACCCGCTGTGATTTTACCGCCCAAAATCGCGTCTACAGCAGCATCCTGACTTTCAAAAACACGTGCTGTGCCGTTGAATTTCAAAATGGAATCATCCACCCCTGCAGTTTTTACAATACAGCCATCTAAAGCAATATTGCCGTAAAGTACCGCCAAACCACCATCTTTAGAGAAAGCGTGTTCTGCATTACGAATCACACCATTGTCACGGTCACCATCTAAACGTGAATAGTAACGGTCTTGTGAGAATGCTGTTTGGGTGGGTACGCCGCCCGGTGCAGAACGGAAGAACTGGTAAACGTCTTCATTTTCGGTACGGATGATGTCCCATTTATCCAAAGCATCTTTTAAAGTCGCTTCGTGAACTGTGCCTACTGAAGTGTCCAATAAACCTGCGCGATCCAGCTCGCCTAAAATAGACATAATGCCACCCGCACGGTGTACATCTTCCATGTGAACATCTTGTTTTGCAGGCGCTACTTTACATAGTACAGGCACTTTACGTGATAAACGGTCAATGTCATCCATGGTGAAATCCACACCTGCCTCATTGGCAGCCGCCAACAAGTGCAGTACGGTGTTGGTTGAACCGCCCATGGCAATGTCCAACGTCATAGCATTTTCATAAGATGCTTTGGTTGCAATTGAACGTGGCAATACGCTGTAATCGTCTTGTTCATAATGGCGTTTGGCCAATTCCACAATCAACTGACCTGCTTTATCAAACAGTTTTTTACGGTTGGCGTGAGTTGCTACAATTGAACCGTTGCCCGGTAAAGATAAACCTAGAGCTTCTGTTAAGCAGTTCATTGAGTTTGCAGTGAACATCCCTGAGCATGAACCACAAGTTGGACATGCAGAACGCTCATATTCAGCAACTTCTTCATCCGTATAGTTGTCATCTGCCGCCACAATCATCGCGTCAATCAAGTCAATCGCGTGTTCATTGCCACGAATTTTGACTTTACCTGCTTCCATTGGGCCGCCAGACACAAACACCACTGGAATGTTCAGACGCATAGCAGCCATCAGCATCCCTGGTGTGATTTTGTCACAGTTGGATATACACACCATTGCATCGGCGCAGTGTGCGCTGACCATGTATTCTACCGAATCGGCAATCAAGTCACGTGATGGCAATGAATACAACATGCCGTCATGGCCCATGGCAATCCCGTCATCTACGGCAATGGTGTTAAATTCTTTGGCAACACCACCTGCCGCCTGAATTTGTTCTGCCACCATTTGACCGAGGTCTTTTAAATGCACATGGCCAGGTACAAATTGGGTAAATGAGTTGACCACCGCAATAATCGGCTTACCGAAATCTTCGTCTTTCATACCCGTTGCACGCCATAAGCCGCGTGCACCCGCCATATTTCTTCCGTGTGTCGATGTTTTTGAACGATAGTCAGGCATTATAAAGTTCCAACTTGGTTGTGCTGAAATGAATCTGAAATTCATTCTGGCGAAATAATACTGTTTGCAAGATCTGTATCACTGCAAAACAGTTTAAGAATCTTTCTATTTTACTACAGCTTGAGGTAGTAAGGCTGCTGCTTTACCGACTTTATGATGGATAAAAAGTGACGAAAACCCACAGCACCTTGTTGATCATACTGAATTCAATACAAAACTTTCATGAATAATTTTTAAATTTTGCATTACTAATTTTTATCATAATAATTTATAGCACAGCGACAAGGTGGATTTGTTACAACCCGTTCCGACCTTTGAGCAGCAATTTGTTATAATTGCCGCGTCATCTAAAACTATGGGTTGATTTCCATTGAAAATCGTTTTTGCAGGTACGCCTGAATTTGCTGCAAGCGCTTTGGCAGCACTCCTGAACACCGAACATGAGATTGTCGCGGTTTACACCCAGCCTGACCGTAAAGCAGGACGCGGACAAAAACTCACAGCATCTGCGGTGAAGCAATTGGCACTACAACACGATCTTCCTGTCTATCAACCTTTGCATTTTAAATCATCTACTGAAGAAGGTCTGGCGGCCCAACAAGAATTGGCTGCATTGAATGCCGATGTGATGGTGGTTGCGGCCTATGGTTTAATCTTGCCGCAAGTGGTTTTAGATACTCCTAAATATGGCTGCTTGAATATTCACGGTTCGTTATTGCCACGTTGGCGTGGTGCAGCGCCGATTCAGCGCGCGATTGCCACAGGTGATACCGAAACAGGCATCACCATTATGAAAATGGCTGCAGGCTTAGATACGGGCGATATGATGTATAAAACCCTATGCCCAATTACTGCCACAGACACCTCTGCCACTTTACATGACAAACTGGCGCAGCAAGGTGCCAAAGCAATTGTTGAAGTACTGGCTTCAGAACAAAAATTGCAAGACTATTTAGCCGCGCGTGAAGTGCAAGATGAAGCCTTGACGGTCTATGCACACAAATTGACCAAAGCCGAAGCGCAAATTAACTGGTCACAAACTGCAGCCGAAATTGACCGTAATATCCGTGCCTTTAACCCGTGGCCAGTGGCGTTTATCCCTTTAGATGAAACACAAAACTTGCGCGTTTGGGGTTCAGCATTATCGGATGAATCTGCACAAGGCAAAGCTGCAGGCACAATTTTAAAACTGGACAAACAAGGCGTACACGTCGCTTGTGGCGATCAACAAGCGGTATGCTTAAGCTCGTTGCAATGGCCAGGCGCTAAACCGCTGAATCCTGTGCAAATCATTCAAACTCAAAAACTTCAAACAGGACAAGTTCTCGCATGAGCCATTCTGAATCAGGCAACTCACATTTGAACTTGCGTGCCCAAGTCATCCGTACGCTATTGGCTGTACAACAAGGGCAATCATTGGCGAGCGTTTTACCTGCACATTTAAGTAAAGTCGCAGAACGTGACCGCGCCTTGTTTCATGAACTGGTTTTGGGCACTTTGCGTCAATGGTATGCCCTAAAAAGCATTACTTTGCCGCTGTTGGTGAAACCACTCAACAATGAAACTGTTGAAACCTGTTTATATGTCGGCTTATATCAAGTGCTTTGTACTCGTGTAGCCAGTCATGCCGCAATTTCTGAAACCGTAACTGCAGCCAAACAATTGGGCTATCAAGCACTCAGCGGTGTAGTGAATGCGATTCTGCGTCGTGTTTCACGTGAAACATCGGAATTTCAAATGGCTTTGGCACAAGCACATGGTTTGCCAAGTTGGTTGTATAAACGCCTAAAAAAAGATTGGCCTGAACAATTAGAACAACTGACGCAAACGTTAAAGCAAACTGCGCCGCTAACCTTAAGAGTCAATACACGCCAAATTAGCCGTGATGACTATTTAGAAATTTTGCACGAACAAGAGATTGCTGCAGAAGCTTGCACCGTGTCTGAAGTTGGTATTGTGATGCTGCAAAATTTGCACATTCCAGACTTGCCTGGTTTTGATGAAGGCATTTTTTCCGTTCAGGATGAACATGCCCAACTATGTGCAACGCTCTTGCCAAATTTAGATGGGAAAGTCGTGGTCGATGCCTGCGCAGCACCTGGGGGTAAAACAGCACATCTGCTTGAAAAATTTCAGCCTAAAAAATTGATTGCCTTAGATCAGGACGCCAAACGTTTGTTACGTGTCAGCGAAAACCTAGAACGTCTGCAACTGAATCAAGAAGCGCAAGTCGAAATTTTGGCTGCTGATGCAACCACATGGAATGCCAGTGAAGCGGTGGACTGTATTGTATTGGATGCGCCATGCTCTGCCATTGGGGTCTTGCGTCGTCACCCAGATATTCGTTTGCTGCGCCAATCTAATGATATTCAGCAAACGGTGGCTTTACAGCAACAGATTTTGCAGCAGATGTGGCAGCAACTCAAAGTTGGCGGCACCTTGCTTTACATTACCTGCTCGGTTTTAAAAGCCGAAAATGAACAGCAAATGCAGCAATTCTTTGCCGAGCATCAAAATGCCAAAGAAGTCAAAATAGATGCAGATTGGGGTATTCCACAATTATATGGACGCCAATTATTGCCGCAAGAAGGACGCGGTGATGGTTTTTATTATTGTCGTATTGAAAAAACCGCCTAAGCTATTTCTGTTTTAACGATTCTTCTCATTTAATAGCCTTTCCAAAAAAATAACCCTTGAATCAATCAAGGGTTATTTTAGTTAGCCAGTGCAATGCTTTACAGCATCGCACCCGTTTCAGCAAAATGCTTAGTCTTCAAGTTCATCTGGGTTTTTGATCAGGTGAATCATCGCCAAAACCAAACCACCCCAAAGTACCACTGTTGAAATAATCAACATCACCAATGCAGATGTATTCATCTTATTTCTCCGCTGCGTCGTGATCTTTTAAGCGGCTAAGCAATACCGCGCCAATAATAAAGAGCACCACGGTACCACCACCCACGGTGAGTAAAATGTGTAATGGATAACCACCATAGCCTTCTGCAAAAATAGATTTAAGGGTTAAACCTAAAGCCACGAGCAATGAAAGCGGCGTCACGATGGTTAACAGGAAATTCCAGCCCCAACCCAATTTAATGCTTGAGTATTGGTTAACGTGTTGCTGTAACTCTTTGAGCAATGGACGACGGAACCAAGTCACCAAAATGATCGACAATAAACCACCACCAACAATACCAATGTTGTTGGCAAAGTAGTCAATGATGTCGACAAAAGTAATCGCGCTGTGGGTAGAGAATAAAATGGTTGAAACAATAGCTGAACCACCCGCAATAATGGTTACTGCACGCTTACGCGACCAACCCAGCTTGTCTTGGAACGCAGCAATGGGTACTTGCAGAATACTCACCATTGAGGTCACCCCTGCAACCGTCAATGAGGCGAAGAATAAGAAACCAAATAAATCGCCACCTGCACCCAAGCTTGAAATGATTTTCGGGAATGCAATAAAAGCTAAACCAATACCGCCCGAAACCACTTCATCTACCGATGAACCTGCGCTGTACGCCATGAAACCAAGCGCAGCAAAAATACCAATACCCGCTAAAATTTCAAAAGATGAGTTTGCAAGTGCAACCACCAAGCCTGAACCAGTCAAGTTGGTTTTACGTTTTAGGTAAGATGAGTAGGTCAACATAATCCCGAACCCGACTGAAAGCGAGAAGAAGATATGACCAAAGGCAGCTAACCATACTTTATAGTTCGCCATCGCTTCCCAGTTAGGCGTAAAGAAGGCATTTAAGCCATCGACTGCACCCGGTAAACGTAACGCTTGAACCACAAGAATAGAGAATAAAATCACCAAAAGTGGCATAAAGATTTTATTTGACAGCTCAACCCCTTTTTTCACCCCGCCGTATAAAATGAACATCACCACCGTCCATACGATGACTAAACCAATAAATAAGGTTGGTACAAAACCAAAGGCTAAGCCTTCACCATTTTGTAAGTAGCTTGTGAAAAAGAATTTTTCAGTGTCTGTTCCCCATTGCTGACCAATGGAATAGAACATATAACTGCCTGCCCAAGACAATACGCTGGCATAGTAAATACCAATCAGCAAAGTCACCATCACCTGCCACCAGCCCAACGCTTCACTGTTCATGAGCTTTTTATAAGCGGTTGGTGGTGCTTTACGGTATTTATGCCCAACTGCATAGTCCAAAAACAGCAATGGCAAACCTGCGGCAAAGATCGCAATTAAATAAGGGATTAAAAATGCGCCGCCGCCATTTTCATACGCAACATAAGGGAAACGCCAAATATTGCCCAACCCGACCGCAGAACCAATGGCTGCGATAATAAAGCCTGATCGCGCGGACCAACTCTCACGAGAATCTGTCATAGAACACCTAAACTTCAGGTTATTTTTTGCTGCTTGTTTTTTAATTCTGACCTTTTATATAAATAACTTGCTTTTTCATTAGCTTAAATTTACTTTATATAACGGTACTTTAGCGCACGCAAAAAATATCCTGCAAAAAATGAAAATCTGGGTGTTTGCTTTAGAGTCACACCTTTTGAGCATCAAATTCTAAAGGTCAAACAGCGAAATATTCGGAAAATCTTGCTTAAAGTCTTTGCCCAATATTGCGCTTTTGTATGGCTTAACAATACTCATTTTTGAACAATTTTTCTGTAAATTCTGCTTAGAAAGATGCTTTTTGTATGCATTTTTTTAATCAAACGTTCAAATTCCACTCCATTTTGACTTGATTTTTTGGTTATAAGTCATATAACTATTTGGAATGTAATGTTGGTGCTATTTGAGTTGTTTTACTTTTCATCTATTATAGCAGCGCTGTAGCTTATTATTCACCAAACCACAGCGCTGTAATCAATCATCTCAAAATTCAGAGTTAACTCATCCTTTCTCTTTATTTATAATGATGCATCATTAGATCAGATACTTAACGCTTAATTACCAATAAACGCTCTTCCTGCATATCCCGAATAGCAGATTGAATCCCTTCTCGCCCTAAACCCGAATCTTTCACGCCACCATAAGGCATATTGTCCACACGGAACGATGGAATATCATTAATAATCACCCCACCAACTTGTAACTGATCCCATGCATACAGCATTTTTTCCAAGCTTTGTGTATAAATACCCGCCTGTAAACCAAAACGACTTTGGTTGATACGTGCAATCCCTTGCTCAAAAGATGAATATTTTTCCAAAATGGCAACAGGGCCAAAAACTTCATCTTTATAAACTTCCAAGTTTGGATCGACCTGTTCCAATAAAGTCGGTTCAAACATCACACCTTTCAGCTCGCCACCTGCCAATATTTTTGCGCCTTTTTTCACCGCTTTATCAATCCACTTTTTCAAGCGCTGCGCTTCAGCTTCCTTAATCATTGGCCCGACCAAAGTGCTGTCTAAATCAGGATCTGCCGCTTTAATTTTCTTGAGCTGGCTCACAAGTTTCTTTTTCAGTTCGGCATATACGTCAGCATGCACCAAAATACGTTGCACACTAATACACACCTGCCCAGCATGATTATACGCACCACCAATTAAGCGATGAATCAATGCATCATTCAATTCAGTATCGGGTTCAATCATCACTGCTGCATTGCCGCCCAACTCTAGCGTTACTTTTTTGCGTCCTGCGCGGGCTTTCATATCCCAACCCACCACATCTGAACCAGTAAAACTGAGCAGTTTAAAGCGGTCATCTGTCACTAAAACATCAGCTTGTTCACGCTCACAAGGCAATACCGAAAACGCACCTTTAGGTAAATCTGTTTCTGCCAACACTTCTGCAATTTTCAATGCTGAAATAGGCGTGGCACTGGCAGGTTTTAATACAAAAGGACAACCTGCGGCAATCGCAGGTGCAATTTTATGTGCAGTTAAATTCAACGGAAAATTAAAAGGGCTGATCAAAGACACAGCACCAATGGGTACATGCTTAACCATCCCTTGATAATTCGCAGCAGCAGCCGTCACCGCCAACGGTAAAATTCGTCCTTCATCTAGTTGAGACACTGCATCTGCAGCAATTTGGAAGGTATTAATTAAACGTTCAACTTCTGCCATCGCGGCCAAACGTGGCTTTCCACCTTCAGCAATTAAAATCTCGACCAATTCTTCACGCATGTTTTGAAAACGCTGCACACAATGCAACAGAATTTTTTGTTTTTGAAAGGGCTGTAATTTTGCCATTTCAGCTTCTGCTTTTACGGCTGCACGAATGGCCTTTTCAATACTTTTTTCATCGGCAAGTGCAACACGCGCATATACTTTTTGAGAATATTTATGCTGAACGGCTAACCATTGCCCTGTTTCTACGGCTTTATTGGCAAGATAGAGCGGGTAATCGACAGGTGGATGGGTATTTTGCATACTGAAATCCTCTATTTTTGGCGCGAATTAGGCTATATTTTTACAAGAATTTTGATTCAAGAAAATGTATGATGCGCTAAGTTGGACAATATTTCACATGATTTTTTGTCACGAGAACATCACAACACTAAACCATTCATCCCAAATGATGATGAAAAATACTAGGGTTTATATGCTTACATTACAACGTTTTGCTTTAGCATGCAGTTTAATTGGTTGTTCAGCGGTTCATGCCGATATTATTGGGGTAAAAGCCAGTGTAGATTATTGGAAATATAGCGCAGACTGGAATCAGGCTCAGTTATCACCAAACTTAGATGACGATTTTGCCTTACCCTTTACTCTGGCAGTAGAACATCCTGTTCCTTTTTTACCCAATGCCAAAATTAAGCATGCCAATTTGCAGGCCGAAAGCGAGCAAAGCGCTGCTGGTGTAAAAATCAATCAGCTGGATTTAGATTACTCAGACTTCATTTTATATTATGAAATTTTAGATAACATTGTTGCAGCAGATGTTGGATTTGGCGCCAAAGTACTTGAAGGTGACTTAAGATCTAATTTGTTTTCAACACAAGACGTCAGTGAAACTTTAGCTATGTTATATGCAGAGGCAGCAGTTAAATTACCGTTTACGGGTTTAAGTGCCAAAGCTGAAGCAAATTACGCCAAAAATAGCGACAATGAAGTTCGTGATGCTCAGGCAGAAATTAAATATAACTTTGTCGATACCGTTTTGGTCGATGTGGGTTTAAAAGCGGGCTATCGCATTTTAGATATTAAGCTCAATCAAGATTCCAATCAGGAAACTCAATTAGAGTTTAAAGGCCCATATTTAGGCTTAGAAGCACATTTCTAAATATTTGATATTTAAATAAATTTAAAACCCTTAAATTATGTTTAAGGGTTTTTTTATTCATTCTACTTTTCTTTTTTACATAAAAAAACACCCCCAACGCTAGTTGAGGGTGTTTAGAATAATGAGCTGGCGATGACTTACTCTCACATGGGTAACCCCACACTACCATCAGCGCGAAGAGGTTTCACTTCTGAGTTCGGTAAGGGATCAGGTGGTTCACTCTTGCTATGGTCGCCAGCACAACTGTTTACGGAGACTTGCATTGGTCTTATTCACGATGGTGATGCACTGCGTTTTCCGAATCTGTAACAGATTGGGCTGTATTGGG
>NZ_VPEY01000023.1:0-41981 GCF_013416935.1 Acinetobacter sp. YH1901141
GGATAATCTTTTTCAGATTCAATCAATAATTGAACCGCTCTTTCTCTGATTTCAGGGGTATATTTTGGTTTTGTCATTGGAACATTCTCTCAAGAAAGTTGGTCTCCGACAAACCCGGTACGGTTCAAAGTAACTCTAAATAACGATGCACCCAATCAACCGAAATGCGCTCTTGCTCTAAACGCCTATTTTTAAATGTCTGTGCACGCAAATTATGAAATAATTTTAACTCGTCAGCAGTGAGATATTGTGGCTCACTAAAAATAGAGTCTGGTTCATCCACCATATGATTTTGGAACTGTAAAACTGTGGCTTCATCCATCATTAAAGCAATCACGTGTGGAATTTTTTGCCGAACCATACTTAAAATATTTAAGCCTTCAGAGTCGATATCTCCCCAATAAAAAACCTGTTTATGCTGTAACCATTTGGCCTTCATCCATGTAATATTTTTACCTCCACCACAAACCACAATACTATTTTCCAAATTAGGGCATGCTAAACCTGACTGAATATTTTCAACTACAATTATTCGTTCCGCAGGTAACTCAAATTGATCTAGCACCTCTGTGGACAATTGAAAAATGGGGAGTCCTCCCAATTTTTCCTGCACATTTGGGCAGACGGGTTTGATCGTCAACCAACCTTTAGGGCTGTCTAAGCAATCTAACCATGCCAACAACCCTCCAGCCTGTACGATCTCATCATCATAAAGTACATTGCAAATTGCCTCCATCAGCAATAAGTTCTGCTCAAGAAACTTCGTGTTTACAGCGCTTAATGGCAAGGCCCTTAAATAAAGCCCTGCCCCCATATTCGGTTTAAGCTGTTCAATCAGCTGAATCAACCATTGCCATTCTTGTTGGCTATAGCGTTCTATCTGCTCTAAATGATGAATTAAAGTTTGAAATAAACGGTGCTGATGACGATCATGCACAAAAGACTGCTGCAAAAAGCTGGATATTTTATCCAACCAGTTTTCAAGTTGTTGCTCCGTTCCTAAAAGCTCAGTAAGCTGCTGTAAAGAAAAAATTCTCAATTTTACAGGAACACGTTGTTCTGAAAGTTGTCGATACTGCCGTTCTTGCCATTCAACCAGTTCAGGATAAGCAAAATCTGTCCACGCTTTAAAAAAAGCATGAAAATGACCCAAATTATCTCTAGCTTGTTGGTCTGTGGGCACTTTCAGTGAAATTTCGATTGGAAAAGGACGTTGATTTAACAACCGCTGCTTTAAATTTCGACGATTTTCCCATTCTTTTTTATGCAAAATACCCAAAACGGTATTTGGAAGTAATCCCCACTTCTCAATTTTAGGCATCTAACTGCACCCCAAACTGTTGTGCCTCTCTATGCAGTTGCTGTTGTTTTTGCGCCATTTTTTCATCAATTTCCTGCCAAGTAATTTCACATAAATGACTTTCATGTTTCTCAATATCACGCTCGGCAATTAATAAAGAACGTGCTGACTCACGCGCTAAATTCAAGTTTTTATAAGGTGTGATTAAATTGACATGAATTTTCTACGCCTTAAATACTTTGAGTACTCGACGACTAACCGCTTCAGCTGTGTTTGAAAAAGCTTCATCTAAAAACACTGTACTGTAGATTGGATAATCATAGCCGTCTGGTGTTAATACATAAGCCAAACTCGCTGCCACAATGGTTCCAGCAAAAGATTCTTTTTCTCCGCCAGATTTACCACTCGATGACTCCAAAACATCTCGTATTTCTTCTGTAGCCAAATCGACTTCTTCTGCATAGAAAGACATTTGATGACGAGGATCAAGTAAACGCTGGCTTTCAAAAGTATGCGCTGTAACCGAGTTACTCGCTTTTTCTAAAATAGAAATTAATTCAGCTAACTTTTTAAAACGTTGTTCATATTCAATACTATTAATACTAGATATGACCCATTTTAGTTTTTGCTCAAAATCTATGACGTGTGGATACTTTTCCTTTTTGTATCCTAGTCTTAGATAGCTGCCAGACTTAAATTCTGTACGCCGTAAAACCTGATTAATTATGGCAATACGGTCAGTAATTTCTTCTCTATCTGCCTCAAGGCGATTCTGAATCACACTTAAAGACTGCATGGTATGTTTTTGCAGACGCTGTTCAAACTGTTCAACTAAGGCAGGCAAACCTTCCTTTTCTAGTTCATGAAAATAGGCAACGCAATCATCCAATGCGGCCAAACCAACTGCCCATTCACGTTGTAATGCAATATGTGACCATTTATCCTTGCCACGAAACTGACCAATAATGTACGTTGCGCTATTTTTTGCTGAGGTATTTTGGTTGCTGGTATGTTCAATTAAACGCTCTAGCTCTTTTTCCACAGCAGTAAGATAAGCATCCTCCAACCGAGGTGTTTCTCCTATACGCTGTAGCAACAGTTCTCTGGCTTGTTCTGGAACACCTTGGTTTGCTGCCTTTTGCGCTTGTTGTTGTTGTTTTTCTGCATCACTGAATTTCTGTTTGAGTTTCCCCCAAGTGTGTTGTAACTGTCCTTTCTGTTCCTGTAGTTGTTTTAATTCCTCTTTTGCAAGCTCCCAACGTTGTCGAGCTTGTTCAATATTGGTATCTGCCTGTTGTAAATGCTGCAAGTCATTGCTGGTCTGTTGCTGGCGCTCTGTCCAATAAGGAATATTTATCATATCCCATTGGTAACGTAACATTCGCTCCCACAAACTCTTATGCTGTGTTACCTGATCTAACACCTTACGCGATTGTGCAACACTCAAGGCATACTGTTCCAACTGTACCTCAAGTTGTTTCGCTTCATGCTTTAATAAATTTAAACGTGAAGTATTGGAAAATCCCAAACACCAAATTTTTCGATCATCAATCCGCTGTTGATCTTTTTTCTCAAAACGACCTTGCTCACGATGAATTAAGCCCTGTTGTGTCATAGAAAAAGGCGTTGTATTCATGATTGTTGTATCTGCCACACATTGCAGATCAAAGCGAAGTAGATGTTGTTTTAACCAATCACGATATGGATGCTCTCGCCAAACCAATTTCCGCAGAAAACCATTTTCTTTAAAATACACACTTTCTGTAGCATCAAGATGGATCACCTGTAAACGCACATGGGTTTTATTATGACGCGCATTCACCCATTGAGTGACCATCGAATAACGATCTTTCGGCACCAATAACGTTGTTTTTAAACCACCTAATGCTCGTTCAATTGCGCCTTGCCAGATTTTTTCAGCCTCTTTTACATCAATGAGCTCACCAATAAACATTAATTCATGTTCATCAAAATCTAAGTGCTGTCTAAGCTCATCTCTTAAACGCAATAAATGTACATCATGAATATTACTATTAGGTCTGGTTTCTATTTCCTGAATATCGCTTTGAGTTTCTTTCAGTTGCTGTTGCGTTTGTGCGTATTTGCTACTGACTTGAGCAAACTCATCTTGTCGTTGGGTTTTCTCTTGCCCAATATTTAGAAGCTGCTCATGGGCTATTTTTTGGTTATCAATTAAATTTTGCTCGGTTAAATCATCTTGCAATTGTAATTGCTGAGCATCTTCCTGATAGCGCGATGCCTCTATGGTTAATTGCTTTAACTGACGCTGTATCAGTTCTAGCTCTTTTTGTAAGTTTTCAATCCGATTACCGCCTACTTGTAAATAGTCTTCATGGCAGCGCTCTTGTCGTTTTTCCGCATCATGTTCTTGTTGTTCTAATTGCTTAAACTGCGTATGTAATCGCTGTATCTCTTGCTCCAGCTGATGTATTTTTTCAGTCCAAAATGAACATACAATTCACCTAAATATGCAGGAAAAGCTTGTTTTTCGAGCTGTAGATTATTCAGTTGCAGAGTTAACGCTGTTATTTGAACAGCTAACTCAGGTAATTTCTGTAAATGTAGGACTTGTTCACGCGCATCTACCAAATGCTTATAGTTTGCCTCTAAGTCAGCAAACTCATTTACTGCAGTCTGTGCCAAAGCACGAACCTGGCTTGGTTCTAAAACCAACTCGCGAATTAATTTAGTCAAATCATCAATTTTCTTTAAGCCTAAAGCACGTGATAACAACGCAGGTGCATTTTTATTATCCATAAATAAATATTTACGATACATCTCCTGATAGTCTTCAAATTTGCTATCAAAATAATGCACGCGTGCATCTGTTTTAGGATTAAAATGTTGTTTTAGCTGGCGAGTATTACCGTCTGCAAATTTTTCTAACACTTCAGTCAGTTGCACATTACGACTTGCAATCATATATAAACGATTCACTTCACTCAGCGAATGTTGACCTTGTCCAACCCAAAACAATCCAATTAAAGTAATCATCGAACCGTCATCAGCGGTATATAGCGCTCTTAATGCTGTTGTCACTGCTTTTTCACGCTTATTTTTTACTCGCGTTCCAGCCCCATCATGTTCTGAACCAAAACTACCACGCATATAAGAGAGTAATGTACGGTCTGAGCGATCGCCCTGCGCAGCTGCTACGTTAAAACTAGCTTTACTTGCAGGTTGTAACAATGCCATTAAACCATCAATAAAGGTAGATTTACCTGCACCATTATCTCCCGTAATAAGTGTCCCTTCAGGATCAATACGTGCGGTATGCAAGTTATGGAAGGAGCCCCAGTTAAATACTGAAATTTCTGACAAGCGAATTTGGCCTTGTGCAAATAAAGTTGAGAGGGTCATTTCTTGCATGATGATTCTCCATATTCTTGTTCGGATTGCTGCAACTTGGCCTTTGCTGCTAATTGTTGATATTCAGATAATAAACTTTGTAAAAACTCGGCATTCACGACATAGCGGATAATTGGCGTAATTTCATAACGCCCTTCTTCACCACGCAGTCCCGTTAATACTTTTTTCTCAATAAATTTTTCTAATGCTGCATTTAGCTTTTTACGATCTTTGCTGTCATGATTCGTTAAAGGAATAAATGGAATTAAACTGCTCTGGATTCGCTCAACATCAATAATAATTTTTTGCTCACCCGCAGTTTCCCGCTCCTGATAATACTTCCGCAAAATAAGTAAAATTAAGGTGTCATATACAGTCAAAGTTCGTTTTCGTATCAGTACAGGAAAATCATCCAAAGGCTGGTTCTCATCTTCCTGTTCATCCTGAATACTTTTGAGATTGATGATATAAGCCACCCCTTGCTTGGCATCCAAAACCAACTGGATATAAACCTCTGCCAAATGTCTACGAATTTCCGCTTCATATCGGCACAATAAATCAAAAAGTTTTAAGTTTTCTGCTGCAAGAATAACCCCTTGACGCATGAGATAGACCAATACGCGTCGGGCTGCATGTGGCATAAGCGCATCTGTATCACGATCCTGAGCATGCTCCATCTCTGTTTGATTATCTGCATGTTGTTCCTCTGCCCCAGTTGTAGGAAACGAATCTTCTACAGGCTGATTAGCTTGGATTTCTATATTTTTCTCTGAATTTGAAGATGGTCTGCGTACCATTTCAAAGAAGTTGTCATGCTGTTGTATCTTATTTTCTGATTGCATCTCGATCTCCTTAAAGTGCCAGCTCATCTATATTTTTGGGAAATAAATCTGCACTCAAGTAATACACTGGAATACTGGCCTGCAAATGCACACCTGAACGATCCTTAAGTTCAACTTGCTCGGTATGCTGCATTTGTGGTGCTTTAATGGCTTTTGCTATACGCAAATAAGCAACAAGTTCTTCAAGCCCCGCTTGTAAAGGATGTTCATGTGTTAAGTGGGCAATACTCATCACTCCTTTCTGTGCGAGCGTTTGATATACTTTTTCAGCAACAGCACGAACCCGTACATTGTCTAAGTACTTCAGCATCTGATCACTAGGTTCAGTCTTGTTTTGTTGTTCTTCGACCTCACGTGTATCCATATGTTCTGTGGGACTTTTTAAAGCAAGACTTTCAGGCGAATTCAGCTGGATGGAACCCACGGCTAAATCCACTTGTACTTCTGTTTTTAAATCACACTCCGATTCCAACAATGCCACTGCATTTTTTTCTAATTCCGACAACAACTGATCAATCAAACGGTTTTCCAATGCTGCACCACTTTCAATATAAGCTCTCAAACCTTCTTCTGTACGACGTCGGACTTGGAAAACTCGGCTACTTTCGCGTCCTAACTCACGCATTAACTGACCTAAATATTTACGTTGAGATTCGCTTAATTGTTGTGCAATAGGATGATTCAAAATACTGCGTAACTGCTCTCTAAACTCAGTAGAACGATCTTGATCCTGAAGTAATTGACAAAACCCATCAAAAGCACTGCCTGCATCACTTTGGGCAAGCAACTGCTCTTTTTCCATTAAGCTCAGCAATACTTCTCCACGTGAATAAGCACCACTAATCATATCTAGACGCAACTCTTTATCTCGTAGACGAATCTCATCTTCGACCCGTCTAAAATCGCCTGTAAGAATGGAAGCAAGTTGATAAATTTCTCGTATTCTTTCTTTTTGTTCTGATTCTTCTAATTGTGTAACAACACCCGCCAACAAAGCATCTATTTCATTTTGAATCACTAATTTTTTTTGTTCGAGCAACTCCACTCGTTCTTCAATATTTTCACTCAATGCGACCACAAAATCACGAACCGCATCCTGCACAATTCTTAAATGTGATGCTGTGGTATGGGTTGCTCGCTCATCCAAGCCCTGACAAAAACGTAATACGGTTTCGCTAATATCCGTTTTACTCAGCTTGCCATCTATTTCTCTGAGCCAGCCTGTATGAATCCAATGATTTAAATAATGCGCTGCATTATTTTCTGTCTGCCAAATACCCTGCTCACGACTAGATTTAATCAACTCATCCAAGACATTTCTTGCACGGCCATAAGGGACTTCATTTTGTTCTGCAAATAAGTCAACAATGAACGCTAAAATATGTGGTGCGTTATCTGCTCTTAATAATTTCCAAATTGAGTTTTCATGATATAAACGCCGATACTTGGCCTGTAACCCTAGAATATTCATGCCATTCCACATCATCTGTATGATGGTTATTTATTCTACAGTTATTTTTTAATCACCCAAGCAAATTACCAAGCAAGACGACACGAGTTGTCGCATAAAGTAAGATGATATAAACAATCACCTTACTTCATCGAAAAAAATAAAAAACAAACCTTATCTAACTTCTTTGTGTACAGTGACAGCAACCTTAACCTACCTCTCCCCATACACCGTTGCAATCAAATGCTCCACCACTTGCGGCTCAGCCAAAGTCGAAGTATCTCCTAAACTATCCAATTCATTCGCTGCAATTTTCCGCAAAATACGGCGCATGATTTTACCTGAGCGGGTTTTAGGTAAAGCAGGTGCCCAATGCAGCGCATCAGGCGTTGCCACAGGCCCCAAAATTTTGCGAACCCAATTGACTAATTCTTCACGCAATTCCTCTGACTCGGGTGTACCAACTTGCAAAGTTACAAAGGTGCAAATCCCCTGTCCTTTAATCTCATGGGGCATACCCACCACTGCCGCTTCAGCCACAGCTTCATGCGCTACTAGGGCACTTTCAATTTCCGCAGTACCTAAACGGTGCCCCGAAATATTCAAGACATCATCCACACGCCCTGTAATCCAGTAATAGCCATCTTCATCACGGCGTGCACCATCTCCTGTAAAATACGCACCCGGATAGGTCGAAAAATACGCTTCAATAAAACGTGCAGGGTCGCCCCAAATACCGCGCATTTGCCCTGGCCATGAATCTTTCATAATTAAATTGCCTTCGGTCGCGCCTTCCAGTTCATTACCTTCGGCATCGACAATAGCAGGTTGCACGCCAAATAATGGGCGGGTTGCCGAACCGGGTTTCAGTGGCGTTGCACCAGGCAATGCTGAAATTAATATGCCCCCTGTTTCGGTTTGCCACCATGTATCTACAATTGGGCAACGTCCTTCGCCTACCACGTTGTAATACCAGTTCCACGCTTCGGGATTAATCGGCTCACCGACTGAACCGAGTAAACGCAAGCTGCTGCGGTCACTTTCACGTACAAAACGATCTCCCTCCCGCATCATGGCGCGAATGGCAGTCGGTGCAGTATATAAAATGGTGATGTTGTGTTTATCGACAATATGCCCTGTGCGCGCCCAACTTGGATAGTTCGGTACACCTTCAAACATCACGGTAGATGTGCCATTCGACAACGGACCATATAAGACATAGGAATGCCCTGTAATCCAGCCTACATCTGCGGTACACCAAAATACATCATCCTGTTTCAGGTCAAAGACTTCTCGAAACGTGCTGTTCACATAGGTCAAATAACCGCCTGTGGTATGCAAAACGCCTTTGGGTTTTCCAGTCGAACCCGAGGTATATAAAATAAATAGTGGATCTTCGGCATTCATCGGCTCGGGTGGGCAGATGTCATTGACCGACATAATTTCCATGTGATACCACAAGTCGCGTTCAGGTAACATCTCAATCGGATTCCCTGTACGATGCACCACAATCACATTTTGCACACAGTCGGTACCTGCTACTTTTAGAGCAGCATCAACATTGGCTTTTAAATAAATTGGCTTGCCACCACGCATGGCCGAGTCTGCAGTGACAATTAACTTGGCCTGACAGTCTTCAATTCGGCTAGCCAAAGCATCGGGAGAAAAACCACCAAAAACCACACAATGCACTGCACCAATCCGCGCGCAGGCTAGCATGGCAATCGCAGCTTCGGAAACCATTGGCATGTACAGCACCACCCGATCACCTTTTTGCACCCCGTTCTTTTTCAGCACGTTGGCAAAACGACAGGTTTCATCATGCAAAGAAGCAAAAGAAACCACTTTATGCCGAGATGGATGATCTCCTTCCCAAATAATTGCAGGTTTATGCGGATGTTCTTTTAAATGACGGTCTAAGCAATTGGCACTGACATTCAGTTGCCCATCGGCAAACCATTCAATTTTAAAATGCTCGGGGTCAAAGTTGGTATTTTTGACTTGGGTAAAAGGTTTAATCCAATCTAAGCGTTGGGCCTGCTCTGCCCAATAAGTATCAGGGTCATCTATAGATTGTTGATAGCGTTGAAAATATTCTGCCTCAGTGGTGCGGGCAGTCTTTTTAAATTCATCTGGAACAGGATATACGTCTTTCATCTGCTACTTCCTTGATGTTCTTGCATCTCATCACGAGATGTATGCCACGTTATTGATTATTATTTCTGCATATTCACAGTATGAACTTTCTTTTTTATGGCTCACCATTCGGCTTTAGTCGCATAAATTTTATACAAACAATAGCATGCCAAAGCGTTGATCGAATGCCATATTCTTGCATTCATACTTTCAGGTTTACATTCCACTGTACTGCGCATTGCATTATTTTTAAAGAAAATATCGTCTAATAACCGTGAGTATTAACATTTTTTTACGCAGCCAATCATTCATACCTGCGACCCTGTCTTACAGATAAAACCACATACAACTCGCAGTTTAAATGCTACAAAATAGTACGCTCATCACTTCTATCCAAGTTGTCTAAAATACTGGCAAGTAAGCATTGCTCATTAACCAAATTGAGTTTTTCAGGCAAAATAGTCGCTTCATTTTGAATTCGGAATTATCGTGGCAGAATCCAAACCCTCACTCAGTGAAGTTTCTGAAAACACCAGTCAGCTGTTGCAGGAAGCCACTGAAAAAACCACGCAAACCGTGATCAATCATACGGCCAAGTACAATGACGCCTACTCCACCATCGACAAAATTATGGAAGGATTTTGGGAACGTGTGCCGTATTTGATGATTGCAGCCGTGGTGCTGATTCTGTTTTGGCTGCTTGCCCGACTGTTTAAATGGTTTATTCGCAAGACCCTGAACAATCGTTCCTATACCCGACAAAATTTGGTTTTGGTGCTGAATCGGGTCGGTAGCTCTGCAATTATTTTCTTTGGTTTTCTAATTGCGATGGTGATTGCAATTCCAGGTTTTACCCCAAGCCAACTGATGAGTGCTTTAGGTCTAGGCTCCGTGGCAATTGGTTTTGCTTTTAAAGATATTTTCCAGAATTTATTATCGGGTGTGCTCATTTTGATTGGAGAACCATTTAAAATTGGTGATGACATCATCGTGAATAATATGGAAGGTACGGTAGAAGATATTCAGATTCGTGCCACCTTCCTGCGCTCTCCCGATGGGCGTCGAATCGTGATTCCAAATGCTACGGTGTATACCAGTGCCGTAACGGTCAATACGGCTTATACCCGTCGTCGTTGCGAGTTTGTGGTCGGTATTGGTTATGAAGATGACGTACAAAAAGCCAAAGATATTATTTTGGCCATTTTAGACCGTGACATAAAAATCTTGAGCCAACCTGCATTTAGCGTCAATGTCACTGCCTTGGCCGATTTTTCGATTAATTTAAATGTGCGTTGGTGGGTAAATACGACGGAAACCACCACTTCAGCATCCATCAGTGAAGTGCAGGAACGGGTGATTGCCGCGTTTGCCGAACATCACATTTCGATTCCTTATCCTGTGCAGGAAGTGAAAGTTTATCGTGGTGATGCAGCAGTCAATGAAGATGATTCAGCCCGCACTAAACAAACGCCCTAAAACATAAGCAATCACAGTTTCAGTACGAATAATACGGTTGCCCAAGTGCCGCGCTTGGCAGCCGTTTTTTTCGAGCAAATCAATTTCGTAGGGAATAAATCCACCTTCTGGGCCAATCACAATACTGCATGGATGTTGGATGGCATGTGGCATAGCTTGATCGGTATAAGGATGCGCCACATAAGCAGAACAATCGGCAGAAATCAAACCGGGCAAAACATCTTCCACAAAGGGTTTAAAGCGTTTATAAAGTTGGATCTCAGGTGCAATGGTATCGCCTGCTTGCTCCAAACCCAACGTCACATATTGATCCAACTGCTGTAAAAAAGGCGTTTGCCAATAGCTTTTATCGACTCGATAGCTGTGCAGTAAAATAATTTTTTCCACACCTAGCGTCACGCTATCCATAATTAAACGACGTAATACTTTAGGGCGTGGTAAAGCCACAATCAGGGTCACAGGCAGTTTTTTCGGTACAGCTTCTTCATACAGGGCTTTGACTTGAATCCGCTGCTCACTAACGTCCACCACTTCGGTCAAATAACGCTTGCCACCGCGAATCCCGACTTTCAAGGTGTCACCGACTTGTACACCGACATGCGTGTGTAAATGCTGCACTTGGCGCTGGGCGCTAATAGACCACACTTCATTTGTGGTCTGTCGCGGGTCAAGCAAAACGATATTCATATTTAAAGATACTGATTAATCACGTGAATATGCTCAGTTAAAGAGCCACGATTTTTATACATAATCACTTGAGCATTTTGATTCAGCTGTGCACGTAACGCAGGTTCAAACAACAATTGCGTTAACGTATTTACAGCTTGTTCAGCATTTTCGACCACATACACGGCTTCTGCTGCAACAAACTCATCCACAATACTTTGGAAGTTAAAATAATTTTTGCCCAATACCGTGGCGACATTTAAGGCCAAAGGCTCTAAAATATTATGCCCACCGCCAGGTTCATTCAGCGAACCACCGACATAACAGGCCTGACTTAAGGCGTACCACAACCACATTTCACCCATGCTATCGGCTAAATACACTTGTGTTTCAGGTTGAATCGCTTCAGCCAAACTACGACGCTGCATATTAAGTTGCAACCTTTGTCCCAATTGTGCAACTTGATCAAAACGCTCTGGATGACGTGGCGCAACAATGCACAATAATTCGGGATGTTGCTCAAAGTACGGTTTTAAAGCAGTCAATAATTGTTGTTCTTCGGGTGCATGGGTACTGGCCAGCACCACAATTTTACGCTGTGCCAATTGCCATTCTTGCTGTAGCTGTGCTGCCTGCTGCACAAAATGCTCAGGTGCAGTAATGTCAAATTTAAGATTACCCAACACCTGCGTACGTGCTTCGGGCATACCCAAAGCCACAAAACGTTGCTGTGTTGCAAGGTCTTGTGCCAAGAGTTGTTGCAACCCCTGCAACATGCCACGTGTCAGGCCTTTAACTTTGGCATAGCCTTTGGCCGATTTTTCTGAAAGTCGTGCATTAATGAGCAAACATGGCACTTGAAAATGCTGCGCCTGATCAATCAGGTTTGGCCATAATTCTGTTTCGACCAAGGCCAATAATTTAGGCTGATATTTTTGATAAAACTCACGAATTAAATGCACCTGATCGGCAGGTAAATACACGGCCTGAAATAAATTTAAATAGGGTGCTTTTAAAAATAAAGATTTGGCACGAGCCTGTCCCGTTTTGGTGGTATTGGTGACTAAAACAGGGTGACCTGCTTTTAAATAATATTCAATTAATGGTTGTGCAGCATTGGTTTCACCTACCGACACCACATGAAACCAAATGGCATGTAAATTTTTAGCGGGCTGAAATGGGCCAAAACGCTCAAGCAGTTCTTGTTGTAATTGCTCAGGATGTTCGGCACGTTTACGAATACGTGACTGATAAATCGGTTTTAGCAGTGTTAAAGCTGCGTTATACCAAAATGGAGTAGCCAAAAGATGCGCCCCAAAAGAAAGACTGTCGGCAAAATATAACAGAGCCACACGCGCATGTTAATTGCATGTGGCGCTGTACGGGCTTTTATTCTACAGATTGTTGTGTTTCAGCCAAAGTTGGATAATCGATATAGCCTTCTGCAACAGCAGTACCAATCATAGTTTCCAATTTGAGTTCATTTAAAGGAGCATCTGCCAGTAAACGCTCATATAAGTCTGGGTTAGCAATATAAGCCTTACCAAACGACACTGCATCAGCCTTGCCTGATGCCAATAATTCCACCGCATCGGCACGGCTTAGACGCATGTTGGCAATGTACGGTACACCGCCTGAACGTGCTTTCATTTCTTCAGAAATACTGTCTTCAGCCAAGTATTCACGGGTAAAGAAAAAAGCAATTTTGCGCTGACCTAATTGCTGCATCACATAGCCAAAGGTTTCACGTGGATCATCATCCCCCATGTCATGCTCATCGCCACGTGGTGCTAAATGTACACCGACACGACCTGCGCCCCATACTTCTATTAAGGCATCTACAACTTCCAACAAGAAACGTGCGCGATTTTCCACAGCACCGCCATATTCATCTTCACGTTGGTTGGTCTTACTTTGTAGGAATTGGTCAATCAGGTAACCATTTGCCGCATGCAGCTCAACACCATCAAAACCTGCCTCTTTGGCACGGATCGCGGCTTGTTTATATTGCTCGGTAATGGCATGAATTTCTGAGATTTCCAAAGCACGTGGTAATACATAAGGACGCTTTGGACGTAACAAACTGACATGACCCGCTTGTTGCACCGCACTTGCCGATACTGGTGTTGCACCATTGAGTAAATCTGGATGTGAAACACGACCTACATGCCACAATTGCGCGACAATCAGACCATCTTTATCATGCACCGCATCGGTCACCAATTTCCAACCCTGCACTTGAGCATCGGTAAACAATCCTGGGGTATTTAAATAACCATTGGCTTCTTCAGAAATTACCGTTGCTTCTGAAAGAATCAAACCTGCACTGGCACGCTGTGCATAATATTCTGCCATCATTGGCGTTGGAACACGGTCATCGCTGGCGCGGCTACGGGTTAAAGGTGCCATCACCACACGGTTTTTTAGATGCAGATCACCCAAAACTAAAGGAGAGTCTAATTCAGCCATTTTTGCCTCTAATCTCACAGTTAAAGTGAGTGTTTTAAATATTCGACATATTGCTGAATGAGTGCTTCATTACGAGAAAAATACGACCATTGTCCATATTTTTCTGCACGAATAAGACCTGCCTGTTGCAGTACCGATAAATGATTTGACATGGTCGATTGCGACACGTTGCCCAAACGCTCAATGTGTCCTGCACATACGCCACGCTTAAAGTCGCCACACTCATCTACCGACAAAAATTGTTCTGGTGCTTTTAACCATTCTAAAATTTGCCGACGGGTAGGATTGGCTAAGGCTTTAAAGATTAAATCGACATCCATCATTCAGACACATATTCGTAAATATAAGCCCAATTCAGCAGCTGCTTTTAATATATCGTATTTTTTCGATATTAATATCGTTTTTTTACGATTTATATAAATTTTTAAGCAACTCAACTGAATTGGGCAGGCTCATTATGATCTTACAGACCCTAACTTATAGACCCTGTTTTAAACTGGCTTCAATAAACTTATCTAAATCACCATCTAAAACCGCACCTGTATTTGAAGTTTCCACGCCTGTACGCAAGTCTTTAATACGTGAATCATCCAATACATAAGAGCGAATTTGGCTTCCCCAACCAATATCAGACTTCGAGTCTTCCAGTGCTTGAGCCGCCTCATTACGTTTACTCATTTCCAGTTCATACAACTTGGCACGTAACTGTTTCCACGCATGGTCACGGTTGGCGTGTTGCGAACGTTGGTTCTGACAAGCAACCACAATACCTGTAGGTGCGTGGGTTAAACGTACCGCAGAGTCGGTTTTATTAATGTGCTGACCACCCGCACCCGATGCACGATACGTATCGGTACGAACATCGGCAGGGTTAATATCAATTTCAATATTGTCATCCACTTCTGGTGAAACAAACACTGCAGAAAATGACGTATGACGACGGTTACCTGAGTCAAATGGCGATTTACGCACTAAACGATGCACACCCGATTCAGTGCGCAACCAACCATAGGCATATTCGCCTTCTACGCGAATGGTCGCAGATTTAATCCCTGCCACATCACCATCCGATTCTTCCATCAATTCTGCTTTAAAGCCGTGACGTTCAATCCAGCGCATATACATACGCAACAGCATCGATGCCCAGTCTTGCGCTTCTGTACCACCCGAACCTGCCTGAATTTCAACATAGCATGGGTTTGGATCCATTGGATTACTGAACATACGACGGAATTCTAATTTCGCCAGTTCTTCTTCTGCAGAAGTCAATTCAGACTGTACATCCACCAATAAATCTTCATCATCGGCTTCAACGGCTAAGTCTAGCATGGCTTGGGCATCTTCTAACTGGGTCGCCAAACCTTCTAGGACATGAATCACGTTTTCAAGCTCGCCCTTTTCTTTGGCCATGGCTTGCGCACGACTTTGATCATTCCAGATTGCAGGATCTTCTAACTCGCGGAGAACCTCTTCTAAACGCTCTTTTTTCAGATCGTAGTCAAAGATACCCCCGTAGTGTTTGACTACGTTCGTTCAAGTCTTTTAATTGGTTTAGATAAGGATTAATTTCCACGTAAATTCTCTCAATTAACAATGAAGCTTATTAGCTGATAATTGTAGCACAGACCTGTTCTAGCATTTCTACCCTGCTGTAAATTCCAGCATAACTTTTCAGCTTTTATAGGTTGAATGCTAAATGTGGTTAAAAATAAAGATTACTTTCAACTTTTAAAGTGAAAGCCTGATGATAGCCAACCTAAAATAGCATGCCCGATTAACACGGATGTTTATCTTAATGGCTGATCTATCGCGCTAATGTTTTGCCTGACACATTCAGCTGAAAACATGCTTAAAAAGTGGTGTTTGGCAATTGCTTCAACCCGCCAAATAAAACAAAGATGAAACAAGTTTGATGATTTAATGATCAAATTTAGTAAAATTCACAAAACCTACATAGTTTTAATAAAACAAAACATTTAATTATTTCATTTTTATTTCAATCACTTAAATAAAAAAAATTACACAAACTTACGCTTGAAACAATGCGGTAACTTTCCTGTGATTGACGCTGATTTTTTTTCGCCTAGACTGAAAGTTGTAACAAAAAGTTTAACTGTTAACCAGATTTCAGAGGGGTACTTTCCATGAAAAAATTAGCAATCGCATCAGCCCTACTTTCAGCTTTGGCTATTACTGGTACTGCGAACGCATATCAAGCTGAAATTGGTGCATCAGCAGGACTGATTGATCCAGACAACGACAGTTCAAGCGGTTCATTCGGTGTTGATGGTACTTATTACTTTAACCCTGTACAAACCCGTAATGCACCTTTGGCAGAAGCAGCGTTCCTTGATCGTGCTAGCAACGTAAATGCCAAATACCAATATGACGAAGTCGGTAATGATGAACGTCATCGTTACGGCGTAGGTGCTGAAGTTTACATTCCTAACTCAGATTTCTATGTGAGTGGTAATGTTGGTCGCGACGATATGAAATTTGACCGCGGTGGCGATTTTGATGAGACTGTTTATGGCGCTGAAGTCGGTTATTTACCCGCACCAGGTTTATTAATTGCTGCAGGTCTAAAAGGCTACGACAACGATTATGACGACGGTGTCGATCCTACGCTTCGCGCTAAATATGTCACTTCTCTAAGCAATGGTAAAGATATCAACTTAGAAGCAGGCGCAGGTTTTGGTGATTTAGACGAATATAACCTTGCGGCAGATTACTTCATCGATAAAACCTTAAGTCTAGGTGTAGACTACTACAGTAAAGATCGTGACTACGGTGATACTAACGAATTTGGTATCAATGCACGTAAATTCTTTACCCCGCAAATCAGCCTCGAAGGCCGTGTTGGCTTTGGTGAAGTTGGCAACAATGACTATAACCGCTTTGGTGTCGCTGCAAAATATCGCTTCTGAGTTTAGCCTAATTAGATATTCAAACAGCACTCTTCTTCGGAAGGGTGCTTTTTTATGCCTCAAAATAAAGCAGTTAGGTAGAAATAGTGCATTGACTGTATGTTTATTTTCCGTACAATCAGCAACAACTGTAACAAAACAGTCATATTTCTACAACAGAGGGAATCTCAATAATGTTTAAAAAACTTGCGCTTGCAACTGCTCTTCTTGCTGGTTTAAGTACTGCTCATGCGTATCAATTTGAAATCAATGGTGGGTATGAAAACACTGATTTTGATAATAATTTAGGTGGTGTAGAACTTGAGTCTGATGGCGACTTATTCTTTATTAATGGTAAATATTACCTAAATGGTGTTCAAGTCAAAAATGTACCTTTAGCTGAAGCTGCTTTTTTAGCTAAAGCGAGCAATATTGGCTTAGGATATCTTAATGCCCAAAATGAACTCAACATAGGTAACGTCAAGGCAGAAGAAGAATATGACATTGTTGGTATTAACGGTGAGTTTTATATCCCTAATACCCAATTTTATATTGGTGGTAGCTTAAACCGTTTGGACTATACAGGTTCGGTAACTACCCCTGGACTTCATGAAGAAGAGTCTGAAGATAATACTGGTTACTCTTTAGAAGCAGGTTATCTACCTACAAATGGTCTACTATTAGCGGTTGGTGTCGCAAAAGACAGCTTCGATCCAATGTTAGCTTCTAAAATTGGATTTGCAAGCACACTTGGTTATGGGGTGGCTGTAGTTGATGAAACAGCTGTTTCTTTACGCGCAAAATATGTATCTCAAATAGGTAACTATTATACGAATTTTGAGGGTGTTTCTTATTTCGGCGATGAAACAGTATATCGTCTAGGTGCAGACCTTTATATCGACCCAACTCTAAGTGTTGGTGTTGCTTTTGCTGATTCAACAGAAGATGACTCTGATACTATCTTTAATGTCCGTGCACAAAAATTCTTTACCCCTGCATTTGCTGTAGGTGTGAATTACACAACAACTGATGGTGCGGACTCTTATGGCATTAATGGTACATTCCGCTTCTAATTCCATAAATTAAAAGCAAAAAATCCGCTCAAATGTGAGCGGATTTTTATTTGGGCTACTACTCCAAATGCACAATCTGCAGTTGTAAACTGACATTGCTATTAAACACATTGCGTTCTAATTCATAAACCAAACGCACATGATCCAGCATTGGGTTAAAGTCAAATTTATCTTTGGCACCAAAGGCAATCGCATCCAGCACTTGGCCATTCTGCAACACCAGACGCAGTTTTAAATGCGTCTCTTTAAGCCATCTAAAATCGACCACTTTAAAACGCCCTTCAAATACAGGCTGCGGAAACTTTTGTCCCCACGGCGCCAAATGCTGTAATAAATCTACCGTGTGTAAATCAAAAGCTTCTTGCGGCAATTCACCATCTGTCCATAGCACAGCATGAAATAAATCCGCATCCATTTGCGCAATGATCTGTTCAAAGACCTGTTTAAATTCTGCAAAGTGCACCTTTTTTATGGTCAAACCTGCCGCAGCCGCATGTCCACCAAAATGACTCACCAAATGTGGATATTGCTCTGCAACCAATTCAATGGTGTCACGTATGTGAATCCCCTCAATTGAACGGGCAGAGCCTTTAATATGCTCACCATCTTCATCGGCAGCAAATACAATCGCAGGGCGATGAAACTGTTCCTTTAAGCGTCCTGCAACAATTCCAATTACACCTTGGTGCCAATGTTCTTCAAACATGATCAAGGCATGCGGTAAATCGCTTTGATCTAACTGCAGCTTTTCCAACTCTGCCAGCGCATCCTGTTTAATTTGCCCTTCAACCTGACGGCGTTCCTGATTCAAAGCATTTAACTGACGCGCCAAAGCATAAGCACTTTGCATATCCGCTGCCAGTAAACACTCGATTCCAATGTCCATGGTTTCCATGCGCCCTGCAGCATTGATACGTGGCCCCAAGACAAAACCCAAATCCTGCGCTTTGAGCTGTGCGGGTTCACGTCCTGCCAAATCCAGCAATGCGCTAATCCCAGGACGACATAAATTCTGCTGTATCCGTTTCAAGCCTGCATCCACCAAAATACGGTTGTTATAATCCAGACTAGCGACATCGGCATAGGTGCCCAAGGCCACCAAATCTAAATATTGCGTTAAATTTGCAGCAGATTTGCCCTGTTTTTTACGCTGACTGGATAAGTTCGCCAACACATAAAATGCCACGCCCACACCTGCCAAAGCTTTACTTGGGAAATCACAACCCAATTGATTCGGATTCACCACAGCCTCTGCATTTGGAGTGGCTTTTGTAGTGAGGTGGTGATCGGTAATGATGACCTGCATCCCCAAAGCTTGCGCACGCTCCACACCTGCATGACTGGAAATTCCGTTATCTACCGTAATTAATAAATCAGGTGCATAACGCTCAAAAGCCAAATCGGCAATGGCGGGGGTTAAGCCATAACCATATTTAAAACGGTCAGGTACTAAATACTGCACGTGTGCGCCCATTTCGCGCAATGTCAAAATCATAAGTGTGGTACTGGTCGCGCCATCGGCATCGTAATCGCCCACAATTACAATTTTTTTCTGCTGATCAATCGCCTGATCCATCAGCTGAATTGCTTCTGGTAGACCTTTCATGCTTGGAGCAAGCAAGTGCTTCAGTTTAAGTTCCAGCTCCTGCTCAGACGCAACGCCACGGCGCGCTAAAATTTGGGCAACAAATGTAGAGACGCCCTGAAAGTTTTCAGGGCGTGTAAGTAAAGGTCTTTGCTTTATTAGAATTTTTGACATAATTTCCAGTGATTTAAGGCATCAAGCGTTGTAGTTTCCACTCACCTTCAATTTTTTCATAAGCTAAGCGGTCATGCAAACGGTTCGGACGGCCTTGCCAAAATTCGTAATAATCAGGCTGCAAGCGGTAACCGCCCCAAAATATAGGTTTTTGCAATTCAGATTGATCGCCCACTTGGGCATGCAAGTCTTGGAAACGCGCCTGTAGTTCTTCACGGCTGGCAATCACACCACTTTGCGGAGTGCTAATATGCGCAGCGATTTGGTTGTCACGTGGGCGTTTGTGATAATACGCTGTCGATTCTTGCTCATCAATTTTTTCGACATAACCGCTGACACGAATCTGACGTTCCAGTTCAGGCCAGTAAAATAACAATTCAGCATAAGGATTGGCCGCTAAATCCAACCCTTTTTGACTGTCATAATTGGTATAAAAGTCATAGCCTGCTTCGGTGGCTCCACGCAGCAACACAGTACGCACATGCGGACGACCTTGCGCATTGGCAGTCGCCAATGACATCGCATACGGTTCATGCAGCTTGGCTTCTAAGGCATGGTTAAACCAATTCAAAAACTGAATATGCGGATTGGCACTGACCTGTGCTTCTAGCAATTCACCTTTTTGGTAACTTAAACGCAGCTCACTTAAATCTTTAATTAAATCACTCACGATTTACTCCCTTTAGACGGCATGACGACGTACAGCATCTGCTAAATCTTTCGCCATTGCCTTCACTTCAGCCAAATCATCACCTTCCACCATGACACGAATCACAGGTTCAGTGCCCGATTTACGAATCAATAAGCGTCCACGACCTTTCAGCTGTTCCGTAGCACGGTCAAACTCTTCCACCAAGGCAGGAACAGTATATGGGTCAAACATATTTGCTAAACGCACATTTTCCAGCACATTTGGCAACAGTTTAAAATCTGCCACCAATTCATGCAGGGCTTTATTTTGTTCGACCATCACCGTTAACACTTGTAAGGCAGCAATAATTGCATCACCTGTGGTGCTCTTGTCCAAAGTCAAAATATGCCCCGATGGCTCACCACCAATAACCCAGCCATTTTCTTCCAGACCTTGTAGCACGTAACGGTCACCGACATTGGCACGGAGTAATGGTACTTGGGCTTTTTCTAACGCCAATTCCAATGCCATATTGCTCATTAACGTCCCAACAATACCTGCAGGTTTTTTCGAGCCTTGTGTAGCAAGAATATATAAAATGTGGTCACCATCAATTTGCTTGCCTTGACTATCCACCAAAATCACACGGTCTGCATCACCATCAAATGCAACACCCAAATCCGCCTGATGCTCAAGCACTGCTTTTTGCAAACTTTCAGGATGGGTTGAGCCGCAATTTTCGTTGATGTTTAAACCATTTGGCTCATTGTGAATGGCAATCACTTTCGCACCTAATTCACGGAATACCGCAGGGCCAACATTGTAGGCAGCACCATTGGCGCAATCGACCACAATGGTGAGGTCATTTAAATCTAAATGATATGGAAAGGTCGATTTACAAAACTCGATGTAACGCCCATTGGCATCTTTAACACGAACACTTTTACCCAAGTTGGCCGTATCATCAATTTTTAATTCTTGCTGCAATTCTTGGTTAATTTCTTCTTGCAAGGCATCTGGCAGCTTTTTCCCTTCGCCCGAGAAAAATTTAATCCCGTTATCAAAATACGGATTATGCGATGCTGAAATCACAATGCCTAAACTGGCATGCAAAGCGCGGGTTAAGTGCGCAATAGCGGGCGTCGGCAATGGGCCGAGCAAATGCACATAGACACCTGCGGCATTTAAACCCGCTTGTAATGCTGCTTCTAAAATATAGCCTGAAAGACGTGTATCTTTACCCAATACCACAATAGGTTTATTTTTTTTGGTGTGTTTTTTTAAAACTTTACCTGCTGCAAAACCTAGTTTTAATGCAAAATCAGGTGTAATTGGTAACTCTCCAAACTTCCCTCGAATGCCGTCTGTACCAAAATAACTCATATTGTTCTCACTTCTTAGGGGTGATCTTTATCATCACTTTTTTACTGCGAGTTACTTTACACCAAAAATGAAAAAGCCGTCACATTGATGACGGCTTTTATTTGAAAATGCTACTAAATATCAACCAACGCGATAGTTCATATTAACCAACGCGATAGTTCGGCGCTTCTTTAGTAATCGTCACATCATGCACGTGAGATTCCTGCATACCTGCTGCAGTAATTTTCACGAATTTAGCATTTTGGCGTAGATCTTCAATGGTTGAAGAACCTGTATAACCCATAGATGAACGTAAACCACCCATCATCTGATGCACGATGTTGCCCATTGGGCCTTTGTACGGTACACGACCTTCAATACCTTCTGGTACAAGTTTTTCTGCACCTGCTTTCGAGTCTTGGAAATAACGGTCTGCAGAACCTGTTGCACCCGCCATTGCACCCAATGAACCCATACCACGGTATGCTTTGTAGTAACGACCTTGGAAGAATTCAACTTCGCCCGGTGCTTCTTCAGTACCAGCAAGCAATGAACCCACCATAATGGTACTTGCACCTGCACCAATCGCTTTGGCCATATCACCAGAGAAGCGAATACCACCATCGGCAATTAATGGAATCTGTTCTTTCAATGCATTGGCAACAGCGTCAATTGCAGAGATTTGCGGCATACCAATACCTGCCACAATACGTGTGGTACAGATTGAACCTGGGCCAATCCCCACTTTCACTGCGTCTGCGCCTGCATCTAACAATGCCAAAGCAGCATCGCCAGTTGCAATGTTACCGCCAATTACTTGAACTTGTGGATAGTTAGCTTTTACCCAACGTACACGCTCAATTACGCCTGCAGAGTGACCGTGTGCAGTATCAACCACAATCGCATCGACACCTGCTTCAACCAATGCTTCTACACGGCTTGGTGTTTCTGCGCCTGTACCCACTGCAGCACCCACACGTAAACGACCTAAGTCATCTTTACAGCTGTTTGGATACAATTCTGCTTTACGGAAATCGGTCACCGTAATTAAGCCCTTAAGCTCTTGATTTTCATTAACAACCAACACTTTTTCAATACGATGCTGTTGCAATAAAGCTTGAATGTTTTCTTTAGATTCGTCTTCGCGTACTGTCACTAAACGATCTTGACCTGTCATGATATTGCTGACAGGTTGTTCAAGGTTGGTTTCAAAACGTGTATCACGTCCTGTCACAATACCGACAACTTTGCCATCTTTTACCACAGGTACACCACTAATATTATTGGCTTGAGTCAGCGCAATCAATTCACGTACTGTAGTTTCTGGCGTTACGGTAATCGGGTCTTTCACCATACCCGCTTCAAATTTTTTCACACGGCGCACTTCGGCTGCTTGCGCAACGATGTCCATGTTTTTATGCAAAATACCAATACCACCGTTTTGCGCCATCGCAATTGCCATACGAGATTCAGTCACCGTATCCATTGCTGCTGAAACCAAAGGAATATTCAGGTCAATGCCGCGCGTAAAACGTGTCTTTAAGGAGACATCTTTTGGGAGAACAGTAGAATAGGCAGGGAGTAATAAGACATCATCGAAGGTTAACGCTTCTTGAACGATGGTCAGCATAACAGTCTCACTGGTAATTTCCGTGAGCCATTATAAACAAATCTGGGCACAAATTTCATTTGTTCTCTAAGAAATATTTTTTATTCTGCCCTTCTGGGGGATGCGACATGAAAAAATCGGTAATTTTCATCTAAAAATTGAAGTTTTCATCCTTAGTTTGCTTTTTAGCCGTGCAGGTTTAAAACTTGCGATGTTTCATTTTTCAGGCAGATAAAGCCGCTTCAATGTGAACCATGATTGGCTATTTATCCAAAATTAGCCGTAAAAAAAAGCAAAGCCGCAGCTTTGCTTTTTCAATCTGGATTGCGATCAACAACTTAAAGCACCATTAAACCACTTGATCGAAGTCATCATCATTCACAGAAATGGCTGGATCGACTTGCACAAATGGAATCATGTTATGCGCACGACGTGCTTTATTGCATTGATCATCGGCAATTTGCACTTCTTTACAAGAGCTGCTGCGTAATTCATAAATCCCGCAGCTCACTTGCTGTCCAACTTCACCTTCTAAAGCGACACAACGCGGCTGACTCTGATTGGTACCACACATGCATGAATAGACTGCTGTTACTGGTTCCGTGTAGTGCTCAGGCATATTCATGCCTTCAGCCCAATAAAATGAAACACGGAAATAAGCGCAACACGCGCCGCAGCTTAAGCAGGCATCGGCTGTAGGTACTTGAGACAACATTCGTTAAGTTCTCGTCATCAAAAAAATCGTTTTTGGGCGAAAATCTTAAAAAAAGTTGTTTTTGCACTCAAGTTTTTTTTACAGTTTTTTCAGCTTTTTTTGTCGCTTATTCAGGGCAGCTAAAAACGTGTTCATCCATCAAATCGACGCCACATTCCAGTGTTTCAATCCAGTCTAAGAATTGATTCACCTGTTCTTTGCCCACAAATGGCGTACCGTGTTGCGGCACAATCATTTCAACGTCCATGGTGCGTACCATATTCACCCAGAGGCGAATCACTTTATTGGAACACATATAGCGCTGATGGAAGCCTTTCATGGCAGGAATATGCGCAGCAAAATCAGCCAGTGGAATTGAAGCATCTTCCACCATGGATGCACCCATATCGCCCGAGAATAAGATTTTGGCAACAGGGTCATAAAACTGGAAGTTGCCGACCGAGTGCAAAAAGTGCGCAGGCACAGCAATAATTTTAGACTCGCCCAAAGGAATTGCCTGACCTTCATCTGGCAGTTCCACCAAACGATCTAGCCAGTTGCCTTTCATACGATCACTCATAAAAGATGAGCTTAAGTGCGGCAAGAAACGCGCCCACAATTTTGATGCTACGATTTTTGCTTCTGTATAGACCAACCAACGTGGCATTGAAGTGATGATGTCTGGGTCTTGGTGCGATGCCATGACATAGTCAAGATTGGTCAAACGGGTATATTTGTTTAATTCCATGGTCAGTGGTACATAGGTCAGGTCGCCACCCGGGTCTAGCACTGCGGCACGGTTATTATCAATGATCAGAAATTGGTTGGCCTGAACACCTTCACCTTTGACCAAACTGGTAAAACTAATACATTTATGTGTCCCATTATCAAATAAGACCTGCGATGTTGTACGGTCAAATGCCATAACCAATCCCCAATTTTTTCATTTTAAAAATAGATTTTCTATCACTGAATAACATATAGCTATTTATGGAAAGTTACAATAAATAAAATGGCTCAGATTATCTGAAATATCAGTGAATTGCAGTACCATTCACATAAATAAATCCCGAGCAGTTTGCTCAGGATTTATGCATTTTAATGAATAATTTAGAATAAATAATGTTGCGCCAAAGTCGACACACCAATAATTAGGAAAATCAGTGCACCAATTTTATGAATTAAAGCAATTGGCAATCGGGTCGCTAATTTATTGCCAATAAATACCGCAGGTGCATTGGCCAGCATCATCCCCAAAGTGGTTCCAAGCATGACCCAAAACACGCTGTCATAACGTGCGGCTAAAGCCACTGTGGCAATTTGAGTTTTATCGCCAATTTCTGCCAAAAAGAACAATACAAAGGTCGCGCCAAATACACCGTATTTTTGCCACTTGTTGATGCTTTCAGTTTCATCATCTAGCTGGTCTGGAATAAGCATCCAAATCGCCATGCCAATAAAACCTAAAGACAAAATCCACAATAAAATTTCTGGGCTAAGTACCGTGGTAATCCACTGCCCTAAAACTGCAGAAAGTCCGTGGTTAATGAGTGTTGCCAGTAAAATAGCAACCAAGATTGGAGCAGGTTTACGAAAACGTGCCGCGAGTAATAAAGCCAATAGTTGGGTTTTATCACCCATTTCGGCTAAGGCGACAATGGCAGTCGAGATGAGGAATTCATACATGATGTTTTTCTCTGGCTAGCACACATACCAATGACCTATCCCTCCTGCTAGCCAAAATCTGCAGAGTGATAAATCAAAGGTCTTGCCAACAAAAGAAAGCTTGAAAAAGCAGACTTGGTTCTTTGCTATGATGACCATGTTCTGTGGAACAAATATGTTGACCATCACCTTTTTACTACATTCAGTTGAAACAGAAATTAGTAAAAAGCGGCTACTCCCCAATGAAGTACAGCTATTCTAAACGGAATACTGCGGTTAAGCAAATTTAGCCGAATAACGGCAGTGACAAAAAACCCTGCCGCAGCAGGGTTTTATAAAGCTTTTCTGAGTTTAGAGCAGCAAGCTACGAATATCTGCCAACAACTGGGTCAGTTTATGGGTAAAACGTGCTGCATCTGCGCCATTAATTACCCGATGGTCATACGACAATGACAATGGCAACATCAAGCGCGGATCAAAGCCTTCACCATTCCAGACAGGCTGCATGGTCGCTGGTGAAATACCCAAAATCGCAACCTGCGGCCAGTTCACCAACGGCGTAAATGCCGTACCGCCAATCGAACCTAAACTGGTGATGGTAAAGTTTGCACCTTGTAAATCTTTAGGCGACAACTTTTTATCACGCGCTTTTTGACTCAACTCACCCAGTTCAATCGCAATTTGTTTAATCGATTTCTGATCTGGATTACGTAGTACAGGCACGGTTAAACCATCGGGGGTTGCCACCGCAATGCCCATGTGGATTTCTTTACGCAGCAGCACAGACTTTTGATCATCTGCCAAATGCGCAGCGAAATACGGTTCATCTTTCAGCAAATGCGCTACAGCTTTGGCAATGAACGCCAAAATGGTCAAGCTAACACCTTCTTTTTTGAAGTTAGCTTTCAATTCACTGCGCCACGCTTCTAGCTCAGTAATATCGGCCAAATCAAATTGCGTGACTTGTGGAATGTAATTGTTCAGGGACAATTGCGGAATTGACACTTGTTGTAAGCGCGTCAAACCTTTTTCTTCCACGCCACCAAATGCACTAAAATCAGGCAACTTTGGCAAACCTGTAACTTGCTGTGTTGTAGCAGCGACAGGAGCAGTCTGCGGCGCAGTAAGACGCGCTTTAACATAAGCCTTCAAGTCTTCTTTGAGTACACGCGCATGCGGGCCAGTGGCGTTTACATCGGCTAAAACAACACCTAACTCACGCGCCAGTTTACGCACAGCAGGGCCTGCATACACTTTTGCATTGGCTTCATTTTGCGCCTTGCTCAATTTGTCTACATTCGTATGTGCACTTGCTGCAACCGTTGTGGTTTGTGCTGTAGATGCAGCACTGACTGCTGGCGATGTACTTGGTGCAGAGGCAACTTGAGCTGCTGCAACTGCTGTTGGTGCAGCTGCGCTTGCAGTTACTATCGTCACTAATGCATTGCCCTGCGCAACACTTTGTCCTAATTCTACATGAATCGCTTGAATCACGCCTGCAGTAGTACTTGGCACTTCTACCGTAGCCTTGTCTGATTCCACCACAATCAAACTTTGGTCAGCGGCGACTGTATCGCCCACTTGTACCAAAATTTCTGCCACTGTGGCTTTATCGACCCCTAAATCAGGCACTGCGACTTCAACCTGTGCTGATGCTGTTGTTTGTGGTGCCGATGCAGTTGCTGCGCTCGCTGTTGCAGCAGCCGCTTCTGCTGATGCCACTTGAGGTGTTTCCACCTGTGTGACTGCAGCAGCGGCGGTTTTCACTTTCAGAATCACCACACCTTCTTTTACGGTATCACCCGTATTGATTTGGATAGCGGTAACTGTACCCGACACCGTACTCGGCACTTCTACTGTGGCTTTGTCCGACTCCACCACAATAATGCTTTGATCAACATCAATCGCATCGCCGACTTGTACTAAAATTTCCCCAACAACGGCTTTTTCCACGCCAATGTCAGGTACTTGTACATCTACTTCTTGCGCAGTGTTTGATGTCGCTGAGCTTGGTTCTGCAGCGATCACTGGTTCAGCATCTTGCTTCGGTGCAGCATCTACTTGGGCTTGCGGTGCAGCAACTTCTGTAGCAGCTGCCGTTTGAGCTTCAGTTTCCAACTCAATCAGCACCGCACCTTCAGTCACTTCATCGCCTTGTTGTACCAAAATACTTTTCACCACCCCTGCAACGGTGCTGGGTACTTCAACAGAGGCTTTGTCTGATTCCAATAGGACAATGCTGTCATCAACTGCAATCGTGTCGCCAACTTTGACAAGAATATCTGCAACAGTGGCTTTATCGACACCAATATCAGGCGTTTGAATTTGCATGATCAGTGCTCCTCTTTGTAGTCAGCAACCGCTTGTACTTCAGGAACCGCTTGCGGTGCCCACGCGACAGGACGATCTGTATCTAACTCAAATGTCGAGATTGCATCTTTGACCAAACGCGCATCGACTTCGCCTTCATCAGCCAGTTTTTTCAAGGTGGCTACCACAATGTGTGCAGCATCGACCCCAAAGTAGCTACGCAAGTTACCGCGGGTATCGGAACGACCATAACCATCGGTACCTAAGGCAACAAATGGACGATTGTCTGGCAAGTAACCGCGAATTTGCTCGCTATAGGCGCGCATGTGATCGGTAGCAGACACGACAATGCCATCTTTGCCACGTAACTGTTGTGAGATCCACGGCTCTTTGCTTTCTTCAGCCAATGGATGCAAACGGTTGTATTCTTCACACGCCATACCATCACGCGCCAATTCATTAAAACTGGTCACACTGTAGACATTCGAGTGGATTTGATACTCTTCACGCAAGATTTTCGCCGCTTTGATGACTTCACGCAAAATCACACCTGAACCTAGCAATTGAACCGTGGCTTTTTCATCTTCCTGCAGTAAATACATGCCGCGCTTAATGCCTTCTTCCACACCTTGTGGCATTTCAGGATGCTCGTAGTTTTCATTCATTACGGTGAGGTAATAGAACACGCGCTCCTGATTGACATACATGCGTTGCAAACCATCATGCACAATCACGGCAAGCTCATAACCAAAGCATGGGTCATAGGACACACAGTTTGGAATAGTATTGGCTAAAATATGCGAGTGACCATCTTGGTGTTGCAAGCCTTCACCATTGAGTGTGGTACGTCCTGCAGTGGCACCCAACAAGAAACCTTGCGCCTGTGCATCACCTGCCGCCCATGCAATATCCCCAATACGTTGGAAACCAAACATGGAGTAATACATATACATTGGGATCATTGGTAAGTTATTGGTCGAATAACTGGTACCCAAAGCTGCCCAAGCACTCATTGCACCTGCTTCGTTAATGCCTTCTTGCAGCATGTGACCGTCTTTGGCTTCACGATAATGCATCAATTGTTCTTGGTCTTCAGGGGTGTATTTTTGCCCATGTGCGGCATAAATACCCAGTTGACGGAACATGCCTTCTAAACCGAAAGTACGTGCTTCATCGGGTACAATGGGTACCACACGGTCTTTAATGGCTTTTTCTTTGAGCAGGGCAGAAATCAAACGCACCATCACCATAGTGGTCGATTGTTCTTTGCCACCTGAACCTGCCAAGACTGAATCGAAAACTGATAATTCAGGAATTTGTAAAGCTTCGCTGTCTTTACGACGCGCAGGCAAATAACCACCCAACGCTTCGCGACGCGCTTTCATATATTTCAATTCAGGCGAATTTTCACTTGGACGATAGAACGGCACTTCTTCAAGTTGCTCATCGCTAAATGGCAAGTTGAAGCGGTCACGTACATATTTTAAAGAATCCAACTGCATTTTTTTGATTTGGTGGGTTTTGTTCACCGCTTCAATTTCATCAGACAAACCATAACCTTTGACAGTTTTGGCTAAAATGACCGTTGGCTGACCTTTGGCCTTACATGCTTCAGCATACGCCGCAAATACTTTGTACGGATCGTGACCACCACGGTTCAGGTTATCAATATCTTCATCGCTTAAATCTTTGACCAATTCTTTGGCTTCAGGATATTTACCAAAGAATTTCTCACGAGCGTATGCACCACCTTTCACTTGCAAGCGCTGATAATCACCATCCACCGCTTCTTCCATAATGGCTCTTAATGCACCTGTGTCGTCTTTGTCTAATAAAGCATCCCAATGACGCCCCCAGACCACTTTAATCACGCGCCAACCTGCGCCACGGAATAACGACTCAAGTTCTTGAATGATTTTACCGTTACCGCGTACAGGGCCATCTAAACGCTGTAAGTTACAGTTCACCACCCAAATCAGGTTATCTAGCTTTTCACGACCTGCCAGTGAAATTGCACCCAAACTTTCTGGCTCATCCATTTCACCATCGCCTAGATATGCCCAGACTTTACGGTCTTCTTCTTTAATTAAACCGCGGTTCATTAAGTATTTTTGAATATGTGCCTGATAAATTGACATGATTGGACCCAGACCCATCGACACCGTTGGGAACTGCCAATAGTCAGGCATTAAATAAGGATGTGGATAGCTAGGTAAACCGTTACCGCCCACTTCACGGCGGAAATTATTCAATTGATCTTCGGTTAAACGCCCTTCTAAAAATGAACGGGCATAAATACCGGGTGCACAGTGACCTTGGTAGTAGATCATATCACCGCCAAAATGATCACTATTGGCACGGAAGAAATGGTTAAAACCAACATCATACAATGTTGCTGAAGATGCGAAACTTGCAAGGTGACCACCTAAATCATCACCTGTTTTATTGGCACGCAATACCATTGCCAACGCATTCCAGCGAATCAGGGCGCGAATACGACGCTCCATATCCTGATCGCCCGGCATGGCAGGTTGTTCTTCCACTGAAATGGTATTGAGGTAAGGAGTATTTAATCGCTGAATGGGTACATGCTTTGCAATTGCACGTTGGTACAGTTTTTCGAGTAAAAATGCTGCCCGTTCAGTACCCATATGTTGTAACACAGCATCAAAGGCGTCTTGCCATTCTTGGGTTTCTTGTGAGTCCGTATCACCGTAAAACGCCATAATTCACTATTCCTAAGCCTAATCGTATGCTTTATATGTATCATAATTTAGACTTTAGTAGATATGGCTAATCTTAAATGCATATCCTGCATACTATTTAGAAAATAAATAGTCATTGACACATTCTTACAGCAAATAACAAAAAACCGCCAATTTAGGCGGTTTTTTATACAATAAAGCAGATACTGCGTGTTATTATTTTTTTAGGTGATAAGTTGATGTCTGAAATGTCTCACTAGATTTCGCTAAAAGCTAAAACGTGAGTATAAAGAAAAGCGACCTTTGCCGCTTTAATTTCATGTTTTAATTTGTAGTTCGCGTGTAGTTTACAGTGAGTGTGGCTAGAGCATGAATTTCTAGCCAAAACATTACGGCAACATTGCTAAATAGGTAGAAGGGTTCTTACGTTGACCATCTTTCACTACTTCATAATGTAAGTGAGGACCTGTACAACGACCTGTACAACCCACGTTGGCAATATGTTCGCCTGCATCTACACGGTCACCCACACGTGCAATTAAACGTGAAGCGTGTGCGTAGCGCGTGATATAACCATTACCGTGGTTAATTTCTACATATTGACCATAACCTGTGCCCCAGCCTGACTTGGTCACAATACCTGGGCCAGTCGCATAAATTGGAGTACCGCTTGGTGCAGCAAGGTCTAAGCCAGAATGGTTTTCAGCACGACCACTCATGACACGACCGCCATAGTTCGAGCTAATACGTGCATTTGGTAATGGATGTGACACTAACCAAGCATAAGGATTTGAAGAAGCAAAACGGGTGCTGGTATTGGTACCGTATTTTTTTGCTAAAGACGCATTGTTTAATTCTGTAGTCTTTTCACGAAGCTTAACGGTCATCTGCGTTTGTGCAGGAACATCAATGTCTTGTGTTTCTGTATAAGAACCTTGTGACAAGGTGCGGGTTAATTGCTCAATACGATCAGTCGATGAATTTTGAGAATCTAACTCAACTAAATCAGCAAATGCGACAGATGCTGCCGAAGCTGCCAGTGAAAACGCTAATAAAATACGGCGCGAATGCATAAAAAAACCTCTTAACTGTTCTTACTTGAAGTTCCTTGTGATCTCTTCCTTGATATCTACTGAAAGGAGCGCATAAGATTAGGGCATAAACATGAAGGAATGATGTATGTCCGAACCTGTGAATCTCTTTCAACAAACAAGAAAACACATAAAAACAGGAAACCTAACGTTTCTCTCAACCCAAGTTGCTGCATGGCAGAAACTTGGCAAACTTATTCAACCTTTACTGCCGCAACCAGAGCAATGGCAGGTGGTTTGTTATCAACAAGGTGTCTTAACCATTACTGGAACGAATCAAGCGATGGTCAGTCAACTTGCTTATTTGCAAAAGCAATACATTACTCAACTGTCACAACTGCATGAACTGAAAGACATACAAAAAATTCAAGTTCGTTTAAGAGTTGAATCTCAAACGCCCCCAAAAAGCGAAAAGCCTTTAAGAACACTTAGTCCAGAAACTCAAGATATGTTACGAGGTGCTGCTGACTTTGTGAGCGACCCTAAGCTTAGCCAAGCTTTGTTACGTTTGGCAAGCAATAAAAAATAATTGTTTGCAGAAAACACCAAAAACTCGTGCTCAAATTTGTGATGAAATTCACATATTATTGTTGTTACATTATAACGTAGTAAGAAAAGACAATGACTTATGTCACATGCACAAAAGTGATCGGGCAAGAATTTATGTCATCAAATGTTACAATTTCATAACTGCTTGGATCGCTCTGAACATTGCGTAATAACTGATTATTTAAGGCATGTCCTGATTTATAACCATCAAACTTGGCAATAATTTGATGTCCAAGCAAGTACAAATCCCCCACAGCATCTAAAATTTTATGCCGTACAAACTCGTCCGAGAAGCGCAAACCTTCTTCATTGACCACGCCTGTATCATCTACCCCAATGGCATTATCTAAACTCGCACCCAAAGCCAAATTATTGGCTTTTAAATAGTCCAAATCTTTCATAAAGCCAAAAGTACGTGCGCCACTGACTTCATAGACAAAGGTTTCTGTAGAAAAATCGATGGTGGCAGACTGATATTCTTTTTTAAAGGCAGGATGATCAAAGTCGATGGTGAAATTGAGCTGAAAACCTTCATGCGGACTGAACACCGCACGTTTATCGTCAATTAAAGCTTCTACAGGTTTTAAAATTTTGATGAACTTTTTCGCAGCATCCTGTTCTTTTAAACCACCCTGCATCAACAAATAAATAAAAGGCCCTGCACTGCCGTCCATAATGGGCACTTCAGAGGCAGACACTTCAATAATCAAGTTATCAATGCCCAACCCTGCAATTGCACTCATAACATGCTCAATAGTGCCAACTTTGGCATTATCCTGAACCAAATTCGAGCACATAAATGCTTCTTGAATCAGCATGGCATCGGCTGGAATATCGACAGGCGGATTTAAATCGATACGACGAAACACAATTCCCCCATCGGCATGATGCGGCACAAAGTTGATCAATACTTTTTGACCACTGTGCAGACCAATACCGCTCGCCTTGACGACACGTTGTAGGGTACGTTGTTTCAGCATGTTCTCAATTCATCTAAATTTTAAAACCGCTATACGTTAGCATATTTAGCCATTGATAAAAAACAAAAAAGGCAGTTTAAAACTGCCTTTTCCCGATCACACAATGAAATTGAGGATCTTGTCTTATTTACGCTGCTGATTTTTCAAATAGTCTTGAATACTCATTGGCGTTGGACGCGCAGAGCCTGATGTTGTTGTCGCACTAATTGCAGGCGCAGTTTCTGCCTGCTGACGCTGAATTGCAGGCACATCATCTTCTTCTACTGCCGCTGTTGGTGCTGCAGAAGTGGTTTGTGTCACGGTGCGTTTTGCAGGCTCTGGTGTATCGCCTGTGTTACGCGCTAAACCAGTAGCAATAACAGTCACGCTAATTTCGTCACGCGCTTCAGGATCAAATACCGTACCGTAGAATACTTGGGTTTGTTCGGTATCTGAAAGTTGATGAATCACGTCCATGATCTCTTCGATTTCACCGAAGGTCACATCATCACCACCCGTTACGTTAATCAACAAGCCTTTGGCATTGGCAATGGTTACGCTATCGAGCAATGGGCTACGAATCGCTTGTTCAGCCGCTTGACGCGCACGGTTTTCACCACGACCTGAACCAACACCCATCATCGCATAACCGCGCGTACTCATCGCAGTTTTCAAGTCAGCAAAGTCTAGGTTGATGTGACCTGGACGTACCACCAAATCAAAAATACTGCGTACACCGTTCAACAAAACGTCATCGGCTTTTTTATACGCATCTTTCATTGAAATGTCGCGGTAAACTTTCATTAAACGCTGGTTTGGAATAATGATTAAAGAGTCTACATGCTGTTCTAATGCCGCAATCCCTTTTTCCGCAGAAAGTAAGCGACGCTTACCCTCAAAGTTAAATGGCGTAGTCACCACACCAACAGTCAAAATGCCCATTTCTTTGGCAATTTCAGCCACAACTGGCGCAGCACCTGTACCTGTACCACCGCCCATCCCTGCAGTCACGAACACCATGTCTGTGCCTTCAAGTTGCTGACAGATCAGCTCGCGGCTTTCTTCCGCTGCAGTTTGACCCACTTGAGGATCACCGCCCGCGCCTAAACCACGTGTGCTTTGCTCACCTAGCTGGATTTTGAATTGCGAATTCATGCGATCCAATGCTTGTTTGTCCGTATTGGCACAAACAAATTTTACACCCTGAATATCCGACTCAAGCATGTGCTGCACAGCGTTACCACCTGCACCACCCACACCAAACACAGTGAAACGGGCTTGACCGTTGCTATCGGTTTGATCATCTATAAATTCAAATGAGGCCATGACCTTTAGATTTCCTAATACGTTATTGGCAGTCACTTAAGCCCGTATACTGCCTTGATCTTCATAAAAATTATTTTTAAGAATGCTGTTCAACTTCTCGCTTGTCAAGTACCAGTGATGATCCGTACAACTTCCTAACAATATTCCCAAAAAACTCAACTAAAAAATAGATTTTAACTTTTCGTTCAAGCCAGACCATGCCCGTCCGACACGCCCCCAAACCGATAAGGTTTCAGGGTCTTCATGTTCTACAATCGTGTCTTGAGTATAGTTTTGACTATAAAGCAATAAGCCTGAAGCTGTTGCATATTGTGAACGGCGTAAGGCGGCCTGATGCGGTTCATCGGCATAAACTTGTGAAGGATGATTCCCCAAGTGTGCCGAAACACCCAACATACGACGTACCAAGCTGATCATGCCTTCAATTTGTGAGGCATCACCCGCCAAAACCACACCATGATATAAACCATGAATGGCACCGCTCTTTTCGAGTTCCTGACGAATTTGTGCAAAAATTTCTTCATAACGCGCAATAATAATTTCCGCCAGTTCAATACGGCTAATGGTTTGCGGCCCATCAATGCCCTGAATCTGAATCATGTGATCAGGTTTGACCACTTTCATATCTACACAGCCATACAATAGCTTAATCCGTTCAGCTTCTTCAGTTGTGGTTTGTAACACCGCTGCAATATCGCGGGTGACATGCTCACCACCACGCTGCAAAGTGTGTGCCAAGGCCAAACGTCCATCTAAATAAACTGCAATACTGGTCGTACCTGCGCCAATATCTACCAGACACACACCGTATTCTTTTTCATCTTTAAGCAGACTGGCTTCTGCAGTGGCTAAATTTGACACCACCATTTTTTCGACACCAATATTGGCACCTTTTAAAGCACGGTCTAAATTCTGCATGGTGCTAATAGGCAACATCATCAATTGATAATGCCCCGTCATGCTATGTGCTGACATACGAATTGGGTTTTGTACCCATTCACCCGAATCATCTAAATCGAAACCGAGTGGTACTGCACTCACCAAATAATGGTCTGAGGTGAGGTGACTGGCTTTGGCCAAGTCCAAGGCGCGTACCACTTCACTGGTGGTAATGGTGTGATCACTACTTTCAATAGGTGTGCGACCTGAAGCATAAAAGCTTTTTAGCTCTGCACTAGGAATAGAAATCCATGCCGAATGCACACGGCATTCCGCCATATCTTCCGCTTCTTGCACGGCATTTTTAATTGCAGTAATCACTTTATCGAGACTGACAATTTTTCCCTTACTCATGCCTCGATTACGTGCGGTGGCCATACCAATGACTTGGATATTGTCTGGCGCATGGACCTTAGCAATCAAAACTGAAACTTTGTGCGTCCCAATGTCAATCGCAACAACCGAGGGAACAGCTTCACTCATTTATTCACTACCATTACCAGTATGTTTAATTTATGGCTTAATGCCTCTATTTTTTTAAAGCCCAATATTATGGCTTTGCTCTTATTCCCTCTGCAATGCTTGTGTCATCAATCGTTACAACAAAGTGACCATTTGCAATTTTTGGCGGAATTGAGTTTTTCCATTGAATGGCTAAACCATTGCGATAACGCAAATCGATGGCGGATATTTTAGACCATACAGGTTTCAAATCACTTTGTGCAAGATGCCCCAAGCGCTGCAGCTTACTCATGGTTTGATCTTTATCTACAATAACACGTAGACCTGAATCAAACTGCATAAACCACGTCATACGTTCTGTTAAATATAGTTCTTTTAAACGATCGTTGACGGGTAAGAATAATTGGTTAATTTCATTATAACGACGCATCATCATTTTAGATTGATGCGTTGGCCCGTGTAATAACGGTAAATGTTGATTATTTTGTGGCGTGACCTCGGTAAAGACTTCACCGCTGTCACTGAGCAAACGACCTGTCCCCCAACGTGCAATTGGATGACGCGGCATAACCCGCACACGAATAGCATTCGGCCACGCACGTGAAACCACCACTCGATCTACCCAAGACAACTCCAAAGCGGTATCGCGGATTTGCTCTAGGTCAGAGGTGAAATAGTTCTTGGTCATTACAGGGTTCACATGCGTCATCACTTGGCGGTGTTCCGCATCTGAACGTGTACCCACTACATCTAGCTTGGCAATTTGTGCATCGGTCATGACTTTGTATAGCCCGTACGCACCCACTGCCAACACGAGCACCGCAACGCACAGCATTACCCAACCGCCAAAATGAATCAGCTTTTCTTTGGCTGTTGGCGGTTTGTCATGAATCGAGGTAATCGCTGCCCGTTTACGGCGCAAGGATGCAGGAAGTTGAGCCATATTTAGTGTGCTTCACCTGTAAGGGTTTGTGCCAAAATTGCCACACACAGCTCATCAAAACTATAGCCGACTGCATTTGCCGCTTTCGGAACTAAAGAGTGGCTGGTCATTCCCGGCACGGTATTCACTTCCAATAGCCAGAAATTGCCGTTCTCATCTTGCATGGCATCAATACGACCCCAGCCACTTGCACCCACGGCTTGGAAGGCACGTAATGCCAAAGCTTGTAACTGTTGCTCTTCGGCAGTGCTTAAACCACACGGAATACCGTATTGCACATCATTACGTTGATATTTGGCTTCATAATCATAGAACGCCACATCTTTCGGTGGTTCTAAACGAATAATCGGTAAAGCCTGACCATTTAACAGCACGATGGTAAATTCACGTCCTGTAATCCATTTTTCAGCCATAACAATAGCGTCATGTGCAGTTGCTTTCGCTACAGCATCGGCAAAGTCTTCTACTTTTTCGACTTTGCTCATGCCAATACTTGAACCTTCATGTACAGGCTTGATGATGAGTGGTAAACCCAATTCGACAACCACGTCTTCAATATTGGAATCTTTGCTAACAATACGATATGGCGCAGTTGGCAAGTCAGAACCTTGCCAAATTTGCTTGGTCTTCACTTTGTCCATGCCAATGGCTGAACCTTGCACGCCCGTACCCGTGTATGGAATATTCAACCATTCCAAAACACCTTGAATTTGACCATCTTCACCACCGCGCCCGTGTAACACAATAAAGGCACGATCATAATTGACCAATTCGGTCACGCTACGTGTTTGTGGATCAAATGCTTCTGCATTGACCCCAGAACGTAGCAGTGCTTCGAGTACTGCTTGACCGCTGTCTAGAGAAACCTCACGCTCAGCAGATTTTCCACCCAATAACACGGCAACTTTGCCGAACTTTGAAGCATTTGACACGTTTATATCCTTAAACTTTAAACTGGTCGATCAAATTCAAACATCACAGGTTGTGATTATTTTAAATATAAATGGTTTTGTGCAAGCTCGATTGAAATCGCCCCCACATTACCTGCACCTTGGGTCAATAACAAGTCATTGGCCTGTAACACTTGTTTCACAATATTCGGTAGGTTGCCGTCATTTGGATCGACCAAAATTGGCTCAACCTGACCACGCAAACGAATACTGCGTGCCAAAGTACGGCTATCTGCGCCAACAATTGGTTTTTCACCCGCAGGATAAACATCGAGCAATAACAATTGATCGACTTGTGACAACACTTCCACAAAGTCATCAAAACAGTCACGGGTGCGACTAAAACGGTGTGGTTGGAACAACATCACCAAACGGCGATCAGGATGACTTTGACGCGCAGCTTTAATGGTGGCTTCCACTTCTTTCGGGTGATGTCCGTAGTCATCTACCAATTTCACATTGCCGTCTGCTACCTCAAACTCACCTTGTACTTGGAAACGACGACCGACACCGCTAAAGCCTTCTAAAGCACGGCAAATTGCACCATCAGAAACGCCTTCATCGGTGGCAATTCCAATTGCAGCCAAGGCATTCAATACGTTATGCAGCCCTGGTTGATTCACCGTCACGCGTAACGGTTCGCGGTCTTTACGCAGTACAGTAAAGTGTGTGCGCATGCCGTCTTGATCGACATCAATGGCACGAATATCGTTGTCTTCATTAAAACCATAGGTCAATACAGGGCGCCCGATACGCGGCATGATTTCACGAATATTGGCATCATCACCACACACCACAGCCAAACCGTAGAATGGCAGTTTGTGCAAAAATTGAATAAAGGTATCTTTTAAGGTATCGAAACTACCACCATAGGTGTCCATGTGGTCGGCATCAATATTGGTCACCACAGCCGCCATTGGCTCTAGGAATAAGAACGATGCATCAGATTCATCGGCTTCTGCCACGATATAACGGCTAGCACCCAATGCTGCATTGACCCCAGTACGGTTTAGCAAACCACCAATCACATAGGTTGGATCCATGTTTTCTTCGGCCAACATACAGGTGATTAAACTGGTAGTGGTGGTTTTACCATGTGTACCCGCGACTGCAATACCATGACGGTAACGCATCAACTCGCCCAGCATTTCAGCACGACGCACCACAGGAATACGGGTGTCAATTGCTGTTTTAATTTCTGGGTTTTCTGGGTCAATTGCAGTAGACACCACCAACACATTGGCGCCTTTAATATTCTCTGCCGCATGCCCAATATAAACCTTGATGCCATTTTCTTCTAATTGCGCTGTGGTTTTTGAAGCTTTGATGTCTGAACCCGACACTTTATAGCCTTGGTTTTTCAAGACTTCGGCAATACCACACATCCCCGCGCCACCAATACCCACAAAATGAATGTGTTTGATACGGCGCATTTCAGGCACTTTGATTAATTTTTTCGCTTGATCAGCGGGTGTAGATGGAGACATATTTTACTCGAACAATGCTTGAATAAGACGAACCACGTGTTGAGTTGCATCAGGCTGCGCCTGCTGACGGGCTTTGACCGCCATTTCAGACAACAATTGACGATTCATTAACGGGGTTAATAATGTTGTTAAACTTTCAGGTGTCATGCTAGCTTGCGGACAGATTTTTGCTGCACCAAGATCGGCTAAAAACTTGGCGTTTGCAGTTTGGTGGTCATCCACTGCGCTTGGCAAAGGTACAAATACAGCCGCAACACCCGCAGTCGCAACCTCAGTCACGGTCAACGCACCAGCACGACAAATAATTAAATCGGCATCACTGTAGGCTTGTGCCATATCTTCAATAAAGGGCTGTACATTGACCTGCAAGCTGTCTGGCTTATGCGCATAACGCGCCTGCGTCGCTTCGGCATGGTTTTGCCCACATTGATGATAAACATCTAAAGCGACATTTAGTTGCTTTAACGCTTCAGGTACACATTCATTTAAGGCTTGTGCACCTAGTGAACCACCCACAATTAAAATACGAATTGGCAAGCCTGCTTTTTCACGTTCCTGATAGCGCCATGCAGGGCTTAAGGTCGCAGTGATTTCTTCACGAACAGGGTTGCCTGTGGTGACAATTTTGTTACTGTTTGGAAAGGTATTTGGGAAAGCCTGACACACGGTTTTTGCCACACGTGACAATTGAGTGTTGGTAAAACCCGCAACTGCATTTTGTTCGTGAATCAGCACAGGAATACCCAAAGCACGTGCTGCCAAGCCACCCGGCCCTGCCACATAACCACCAAAACCTGCAACAGCATCAACTTTTAATTGCTTCATGTAACGCACAGCACTGAGCGTTGCGCCTAAAATTTTAAATGGTGCAGCCAGTTTACGGATCAAACCGTTGCCACGTACACCTTGAATATTAATTTGGTAAATTGGGATATTATGATTTTTAAGCAGACGATTTTCCATGCCCGTTGGGGTCGCCAACCATGACACTTGAATCCCTTGTTGCTGTAATTGTTTTGCGACGGCCAAAGCGGGAAAAACATGTCCACCTGTACCTGCGGCCATCATCATGACATGTTTAGGCTGTTGTTGCTGTGCGTCAGTCACGGTTTAATTCTTCAACTCAAAATAAGGCAAATAAAAATCTTGTATAAGCTATCAATTGTAATCACAAACGCATGGGCTTGAAAGGTTATTTACTTTTTTTCACCAAGTGCTTGATTGTTTTTTTCTACAGATTTTCAAGTTTAAACTAGTTTTATTATTAATCTACGGAAAATGTTAAGTTTTATTCAATTTTACCTGCTTTGATTGATCTATTTTGCAAAGTGTTTAAGTTGTTTTTTGTATCCACGTCTCTAAAAACAAGGCCGCTTTCAAATAGAAAACGGCTTTTGTATTGATACAGTGAGCATAAAGCCCAAACTTAGTTGGGACGACCTGCTTCAAGTACGGTAAATAAATCATCGGCAATGGATGTACCAAACTGTGCATCAATTTCACGAATACACGTTGGACTGGTCACGTTGATTTCAGTGACATAGTTGCCAATCACATCTAATCCGACAAAAACCAAGCCTTTTTCACGTAAAAATGGCCCGACTTTGGCGGCAATGGCTTTGTCATTTTCAGTCAATGGACGTGCTTCGCCTAAACCACCTGCAGCTAAGTTGCCACGCACTTCGCCATTTTGTGGAATTCGTGCCAAACAATAAGGCACAGGCTCACCATTAACCATGAGGATGCGTTTATCACCATCTACAATTTCTGGAATATAGCGCTGCGCCATGATTGGCTGAGTGCCGTTGTTGGTCAGAATTTCAATGGTTGAGCCAATATTGACCCCATCTTGGTACAAACGGAAAATTCCCATGCCGCCCATGCCATCGAGCGGTTTAACGATCACATCACCATGTTGCTGAATAAATTCACGAATCAGGCTTTGTTGTGAAGTGACCAATGTCGGAACTTGTAGTTCTGGGAATTGAGTCGCAAACAGCTTTTCATTACAGTCACGCAGGCTTTGCGGCTTGTTGATGATCCATGCGCCTTCGCGTTCAGCTTGCTCTAAAATATATGTGGTATAAACGAAATTCATGTCAAAAGGCGGGTCTTTACGCATGAGAATGACATCATAATCAGCTAAGGATTCTTTGCGTTTTTCGCCCAATTCGTAATAATGGTTATAATCTTCAAAGACTTTGAGCGATGCAATCAGACCAAATGCCTTGCCCTGATCAATATATAAGTCTTGCTGTAATGCATAGCCCAAGGTATGCCCACGACGGCTTGCCGCCCATAACATCGCCATGGTTGAGTCTTTTTTCAAATTGACACTTTCGATGGGATCCATCACAACAAGTACGCGCATATTTCGGTGCTCTTTTGAAGAATTGAATAAGCAAAAGTATAGCGGAGTTTGGCTTTGGTTTTGCTGCAATTTTCGTAACGCTTTATCCACGATCATCATGCACTTAGGAGTATGCGATGCAACAAGCAATTATTGGTTTTCATTTAGATGAAGAAAATGATTGGGTCGCAGATTTGGCCTGCGGTCACGGGCAGCATGTGCGGCATAATCCACCGTGGCAAAACCGCCCGTGGGTAATCACAGAGCAAGGGCGCAAGGAAAAGTTGGGGGTGATGCTGGAGTGTAAGAAGTGTGAGGAGGAGACTGAGTGAATACGCTTAGGGAGACTGTAAATAAAACTGTGTAAACGCTTAAATGAACCGTACCGGGTTTGTCGGAGACCAACTTTCTTGAGAGAATGTTCCAATGACAAAACCAAAATATACCCCTGAAATCAGAGAAAGAGCGGTTCAATTATTGATTGAATCTGAAAAAGATTATCC
>NZ_VPEY01000024.1:0-41206 GCF_013416935.1 Acinetobacter sp. YH1901141
GCACAAACCAGATTGGCTAAATCAGTGCTAGATGCCAGTTGGACAACACTAAGAACCATGCTCAAGTATAAATGCGAGAACGCAGGGGTATGTTATGAAGAAGTCAATGAAGCCTATACCACCCAAATTTGTTCGTGCTGTGGCTCACGCTCCAGTAGTCCGGAAGGTAGAGCAGGACTTGGAATAAGAGAATGGCAGTGTGTGGAGTGCGGTACGCTCCATGATCGGGATGTAAATTCCGCACTGAATATTCTTGCGCTCGGGCATGAGCGTCTAGCAGTAGGAATCTCCGTCCTTTAGGTCGGGGAGGATGTCAAATTTCTGAGATGCTCAAATGAAGTCAACGGATTTGACATAAGTTTGAAACTACATAGCTGTGAAATATAACACTATGCCCAAATGACCAACATTGCTGCAAGCACGACCAATCCCAATCCCCAATGATCGGTACGGGCAAGTTTTTCTTTAAAGAAATACGCTGAAATAAGTAAGCTGAATAATATTTCAATTTGTCCGAGTGTTTTCACAATCGCCACAGTTTGCATACTCATGGCACTAAACCAGCCCAGTGATGCTAAAAAACTGCAGACGCTCACTTTAAAAGTTAATCCAACCCGCTGCCACATGGCATATAAGGTATGTCGTTTAAATATACCTAAAAAAGCCAATAAGATAAAACATTGTAAGCCAATGACCCACACCAAAACCCATGCAGCACGGTGAATAAACGGTAAGAAATCCAGCTCTAGACTGGCTTCACGCACCAATAAAGAAGTCACCGCAAAGCTGAGTCCACTACCGATTCCAATGGCTAAAGTTGTGAATGAAAAATCACTACGTTGATTGCCTTTACTCAGTAGAAATACCGCAATACCGCCTATCGCAACACCTAACCAAGCCAATGCGCTTAAATGTTCTTGTAGGAAAATCACGCCTACAATTGCGGCTAAAACTGCTTCACTTTTGGCAAGTCCGACACCCACCGCATAATTTTTCTGTTGAAACAGTTTTACCATTAAAGCTGTGGCTAAAATCTGACACACTGCTGCAATAATGATATACAGCCAAAACATCGAACTAAAATGTAGTTTGGCTTGAACAGGCTGCTGCCATCGTAAAATGCTTAAATACGCCAATGCAAAAGGCAAGGCAAAAATAAAACGTGCCAAAGTCACGCCATAAACATCTACACTTGTGCTGAGTTGTTTTTGAAAGGCATTGCGCCATGCCTGCATAAATGCAGCCATTAAGGTAAAGAGCACCCAACTCGAAATCATTGCAACCACAAATGCTTTACTGATAAAGTTATAATTTACGCCTATTCCGTTATTTTTGCGATCTTTATTGCTTTTGAGTTATGCGCTTACGATCTCTTTTATAAACAAAAAAAACATTCATTAAAATTCAAATGAATGTTTTTCATATCTTGAAGCGATTATAGGTGTGCTGTTATTCAAAAACTGTTTAGAACTTATCTAAATTCACCACAACAGCCACACCGATACAAAATAAAGCTACATACACGGTAAACCAAATAATCATGTGCTTAAATGCTTTGTCTGAAATACTGCTATCGGCATATTTCTGTGGTTTGCGTGAGTTATCTTCTTGCATATCGACTCCAATCTAGCCAGATTATGGGGATATACAGATTATGTAAAATTCTAAAGCATTGCTGTAGATACAAAATATTCATTAAAAACTATAACAGTTGATTTTAGATACATGCCAATCTGTTATAAAAACAGAAATTATTTAATGTTTTAAACCTAAAAATAGATCAAAATAAGTAACAGCTGCAAAAAATGCTTGAGTCATACCATGTATAAATCTGAACAATTGGCGTTGAACATTCGGCAACTCATTGAAAATGGTGCATGGAAAGCACATAGCAAGTTACCTTCGTTAAGAGAACAATCACAAATCAGTGGTTATAGCTTAATGACCGTGCTAAACGCTTATCAAGAACTTGAAGCTCAGGGATTGGTTTACGCTAAACAAAAGTCGGGGTTTTATGTCGCAGAACGTCTCAATCAAACTGAACGACCTGTACCAAGCAGTTTGAGTTTAAATGCACATATTCAAATGAACTCTTTGGTCTTTGGCTATTTAAAATCAATTCAGTCTGCAGATGTCAGTCCTTTAGGCTCTGCCTTTCCCAATGCAGAATTACTGTTTAACCCAAAGTTAATGCAAATTTTAGCGCAGCACGCCAAGCGAAAAAGCAGTTATTTTAGCCACGACCACATGCCACCGGGCAATTATGAATTAAGAACCATAATTGCAAATCGCTACTGTTTACAAGGCATACCCACCCATGCAAATGACATTGTCATTACATCTGGCGCATTAGATGCGCTCAATTTGTCATTACAAGCTTTGACCGAACCTGGAGATTTTATTCTATTACAAGAAACTATTTTTTATGGTGCATGGCAAGCGGCTGAACGTCTTGGTTTACAGGTGATTACCATTCCAGAACACCCTGTTTCAGGTTTCGATTTAGACTCATTTGAACAAGCCTTAAAACAATACCCAATTAAAGTCTGCTGGTTGATGTTGAATATTCATAACCCTATTGGCTTTAGTGTCAGAGATGAAATTAAGCAACGTATTGCGAGTTTGCTTGAAGAATATCAAGTGTATTTAATTGAAGATGATGTCTATCAAGAATTGTATTACGGTACGCAAAAACCACTGCCCATGAAGTATTTTGACCGACAACAACGGGTACTGCACTGCGCTTCTTTTTCTAAAACTTTGGGTTCTGCTGTGCGGGTCGGTTGGGTTTATGCAGGTCAATTTTCCAATGCTATTCAGCATTTGCAACTCATGAGCACGGTTTCTGCAAGTCCCTTACTGCAAAATACTTTGGTGGATTTTCTTTCGCATCATCATTATGAAAAACATTTGCGTCAATTACGCAAACAATTGGAAAAACATAAAAAAGTGTTTTATCAGCAATTGAAACAGCGCTTAAACCCAGCTTGTAAAATTCACTACTATTCTAGTGGTTACTTTTTATGGATTGAACTGCCTGCATATATAGATGGCTATACGATTTATCAGCAATTGATTCAAAATAAGATTGGCATTGCGCCAAGTCAGTTGTTCCGTTCTGAACAGGTCAGCCAGAACTTTATTCGTTTAAACTGTTCTTTTGCTTGGAACAGTGATATTGCGACTGCACTGGATGTTTTGTCTGCGGTAATACAGCAACACATCACCCAATATACTCATGCCTAAAATTACAGAGCCGATCACCCGACAATAAAAAAGAGCTGAGTTTTGGCTCAGCTCTTTTGTGATTTACAGGGCTATTTTAGAAGTTATAAATTGCGACTGCATTGATTCGGTTATCTTCACCTGTTTTGCTGCCATTTGCTGCTTCACCAAATGCTTCACGCTCACCATAAACATATTCTAAACCAAAGCTTAACGGTTTACGTGGGCTATAGAATACGTTTGCCCAAGCTTGCCATAAGTCTTTGTTAATCGTGGTTGTGTCTTTCGTTGCTGCAATGTAGTTAGGGTCTTTGTCAAAACTCATATAACCATAACCCAAAGTGCCATGCACTTTGTCACCAAACTTTTGTGTAATACCGACCATAATTGAATCGAATTCACTTTGCGCTGCGATAGCACTCGTTGCAGTAATCGCACCTTTGTCATCAAGGTTAGTAACAGCAACACCTTTGTTGGTAAATGATACAAAGCTGCTATCACCTTTTACATGGTAATAATCGGCTTTTAAAGTCGTGCCCGGTACAACATCGTATTTAGCACCTACACCGACACCCCATGCCATTTCTTCATCAGAATTGACACGTTTTTCATGTCCCATCGCACGTACGCTGACATTTAAATTATCTGCAAATTGATGATTTAAACGCGCAGTTAATGCAGGTAAACGCTGGCTGATTGAACTGTCTTTAGGGTCTTCAGCTGCAACCACCAAATTGGTTTGTGGGCTAAACTTTGTTGTATAGCGTACTTGTGGTGTACGTTTCACCGCACCACCAACATACGCCAAAGCATCAATGGTTTCTGGCATATAGTCTGGAATTGCAAAGTTTGACCAAGTTTGACCAATCAACCAATTCCCATAGTTCAAATAAGCATGGCGAATACGTAAGTTATCAAGGTTTGCTCCACCTAAGAAGTCAACTTCAAGTTTACCCTTTACGTCTTGATCACCCACTGGGCTTTTAAAATCTAAACCTAAACGGGTTGCAGAAAGTGTTGATCTTAAACGATCACTTTGTTCTTTATTGCCTTCAAGTGGTACACCGTTAATTTGGTTATACGGCATATCTTTAGCGCCACCTTCTACCTGATAAGAAGCATCTAAACGCACATTACCATATAGATTAAATTCGGCACCTTTGGCAGTTTTTAACACAGGATTAGCAACTGGCGCTGCTGCAGTACGTTGCACATTGGCAATTGCTGTTGCAGTTTGTGCATTTTGTACTTTTTGCTGCTCAATCAAACCACGTAAAGCCTGAACTTCTTGTCTAAGTTGTTCAATTTCTTTTTGCTGTTGAGTTTGCGCTTGTGCTGCAACACTCATACCGCCCATGCTCAATGCAATCATGCTCATCATGAGCGTACGCTGCATTGTTGGTCGAACCGTTGTAGATTGAAAATGTGTAGATTGGGTTAATATTTTCGCGTTCATCCTAAACTCGCTTGTTATTGTGCCATCAAATTCTAGCAACAGATCACCATCTCTTACGATGGCGATCTATATCATTGATGACTGTAGATTAATGGAAAGGTAAAGAAATTATTGGGTTGCTTTTTGTGCGACTGGATTGCTTTCTACAGCAGGCTCCGCAGCGGCTTTAGCTTCTACAGACGTTTTTAAATTCACCATGAAGATTGCTAAGGCAGCAATTACACCTGGAATCGCAATAGCAAAGAAGTTCATTTGGTGCGGTAAATTCATGGTTAATAGTGCACCTGTGAGTACTGGCCCAACGATTGCACCGATGCGACCAATACCTGACGCCCAGCCCATACCTGTAGAACGTACAGTAGATGGGTAATATTGTGCGACGAAAGTATAAAGTAAGATTTGTGAACCAATGGTTGCTGCCCCAGCAACTGCAATTAAGGTGTACAACACAATTTGTGGACTGTTAAAGCCAAGCAGAATTAATGCTGCTGCACCACAGATAAACATAATGGTGAGTACTTTTTTGATATGGAAGCGGTCAGCCAATGCACCACCACCAATTGCGCCAATCATGCCACCAATATTCAGTGCGAATAAGAAGATCATACTTGCACCCAATGAATAACCCGCTTGGATCATTAATTTTGGTAACCAGCTGCCCAAAGCATAAACCATTAACAAGCACATGAAGAATGCGATCCAGAACATGAACGTACTGAACATACGGCCTTGCTGGAACAATGCTTTTACAGGTGCTTCATCGCCTTTAGTCACTTCATTCAGTACAAACTCAGTGTCACCATTTAATTGTTGGCTTGGTGAAATTTTTTGCACAATACTACGGGTTTGCTCAATTTCTTTCTTGTTGGTCAAATACATGAGTGACTCAGGCAAGAATTTCCAAATTAATGGTAAAGCCACCAATGGAATAATTGCGATGTAAAACATGATTTTCCAACCAAACTCTGGCACTAACCATGCACCCAACAATGCTGAAGTCATACCGCCAATGGCATAACCACTAAACATCAGCGCAACCAAAGTACTACGAATACGCTTTGGCGCATATTCTGTCATAAGGGCCACAACGTTTGGCATTACACCGCCAATACCAAGCCCAGCAAGGAAACGTAAAATACCAAATTCAACTGGATTACTTGCAAACGCACCTAAGAATGTAAAGCCACTGAAAATAGCCACACAGATCATGATGGTCTTTTTACGACCTAACTTGTCCGATAAGGTACCGAAGGTCATGGCACCAAACATCATGCCAAACAATGCCGTACTGGCCAGTAAACCTGCTTGTACTGCACTGAGCGCCCACTCTTGCATCAGTAGTGGTAATGCAACCCCATAAATGACCAAGTCGTAACCGTCAAAAATAATGATCATCAAACACCAAAACAATACGCCCCAATGGAATGGCGTGAACTTGGCCTCGTCAATCAAGGTATTAATATTAATTTTATTGCTTTGCATCTTGCTTCACCTCCTAATTGTGAAGTCCGTTACTCCAACTCAGATGCACACAATGAATAATAAGTTAAAATTTGTCCAAAACTGAATAGGCATGGATACATACCTAAAAAGTCTATAGTTTTGTAAGATATTGATTTTAAAATAGATAAAAATAACAAGGCGAAAAAAATACTGTAATGTGATGCTTAAAAAAGTTTTTTCAGGCAATTCACATAACAGTATTTTGTTAAAAATATCTGTGCTTTTATATAAAAAATATAGTTATAAATATTTGTTTTATATGGCTTTACTAGAATACATTGCGATCATAAGTAAATGCTTCCAAATCATAAACTTGATAAATGCAGTCAAACAAAGATCGAATGTCTTCACTTTCATCCATATTACGAATTGCCATAAACACAGGACTTACAGCCGAGTCATCTAATAAAGGTATAAAGTGCAAATGTGCCAAATGAATATTTTGTGCGCTTTCTGGCACGATACACAAGCCCTCACCTGCAGCAACAAAACCCAACGCCAATTGTAATTCACGCACTTCACGAATTTTGCGAGGTTCTAAACCATACTCAGAAAACACGCCACGAATTTGGGTAGAGAAGTTTGGCTTGTTGTGATTTGGATATAAAAATAGTTGTTGATCAACAACATCCGCCAAATATACACCTTCTTTTTGTGCCGCAAATGGGTGGCTCGAATGTACTGCAACCATCAAGCGTTCTTCACGTAATAAGATACGTTTAACTGCAGGATCAGAAATTCTTAAGCGTCCAAATCCAACATCTATGCGCCCTTCTTTAAGTGCCTGAATTTGGTCATTGGTGGTCATTTCCACCATTTCTATTTTTAAATGCGGATGCTGCTGCTTAAACAAATACACAATTCTTGACAATAATCCGAACAATAAAGAACCAACGAAGCCAATAGTCACAGTACGACCAGCAATACCGACACGTTTTGTCATCGACTTGATTTCTTCCGCATTAGACAAAAGTTTAACGGCATGTTGGTAAAAGAATTGGCCTGCTTCGGTGGTCTTAAGCGGTCTACTTCCACGCTCAAATAGTTGAATTCCAAGCTCTTGTTCTAAATTTTGGATCTGTCTGCTCAAAGGTGGTTGAGCAATAAAGAGTTTTTCTGCTGCCTTGGTGAAACTTTGCTCTTCTACAACAGCAACAAAATAACGTAAATGTCTGAGTTCCATAGCTCAAAATACCTTTTAAGTATAAAAAAATGCATATTTGATCTTCGACCAATGCAATTTATTCTTTTAAGGTATATCACATAACTGTAATAAAGCAATGATATGAAGGGCAAACCATGTATAAGTCAGTAGAAACTTTGCTGGTGGAAATACCAACCATCCGTCCACACAAGATGGCGGTTGCAACCATGCAAACCCAAACCCTTGTATTAGTCAAAATCACCACTGAAGATGGTTTTGTTGGCTGGGGCGAAGCAACCACGATTGGCGGCTTGGGCTATGGTGAAGAAAGCCCAGAAAGCGTAAAAACCAATATCGAAACATATTTCGCATCATTGCTAAAAACTTTAGCTGGCTTGAATGTTGCGCAAACTTTACAGGTCATTAAAAAGAATATCAATGGCAACCGTTTCGCGAAATGTGCCATTCAAACTGCTTTATTAGATATTCAAGCGCAGCGCTTAAACCAACCTTTAAGTGAAATTTTAGGTGGTCGCCTACGCAACTCGGTTCCTGTGTTATGGGTACTTGCATCTGGCGATACAGAAAAAGACATCGCTGAAGCACAAAAAATGATTGCGGCTAAACGCCACAACACATTCAAGCTCAAAATCGGTTCACGCCCAGTAGAGCAAGATGTAGAACACGTATTGGCAATCAAACAAGCATTGGGTAAAGACGTTTCTATTCGTGTAGACGTAAACCGTGCTTGGTCAGAACTTGAAGCAATTAAAGGCATCCAGCTTTTACAAGATGGTGGTGTCGATTTAATTGAACAACCATGTGCAATTGACAACATTGATGCCATGGAGCGTTTAACACGTAAATTTGATATTGCCATCATGGCAGATGAATCATTGATGGGCCCACAAAGCGCTTATCAATTGGCAAAACGTAATGCTGCATCTGTATTTGCAGTTAAAGTTGCCCAATCTGCGGGTCTAATCGAAGGTTGTGAAGTTGCAACAATTGCACAGTTGGCAGGCATCGACCTATATGGCGGCACAATGCTTGAAGGCCCTGTCGGCACGATTGCATCTGCGCATGTGTTCTCGACCTTCCAGAATTTAGCTTATGGCACAGAATTATTTGGTCCGTTATTGCTGACCGAAGAAATTTTAAAAACTCCACTTCAGTACCAAGACTTTGAATTACACCTTCCAACAGGTGCAGGTTTAGGTATTGAGTTGGATGAAGACAAAATTGACAACTTGCGTCGTCAGTAATTAGGAGAAACCCATGCTTTTCCACGTACGTATGGATGTAAACATTCCATTGGATATGCCAGCAGAAACTGCTAACGAAATTAAAGCCGTTGAAAAAGCATATTCGCAGGAATTACAGCGTCAAGGTAAATGGCGTCATATTTGGCGTATTACTGGCCAGTATTCAAACATCAGTATTTTTGATGTTGAGAGCAATGAAGAACTGCACAACATTCTGCAAGGTCTTCCGCTCTACCCTTACATGAATATTGAAGTGATGGCATTGAACCGCCACCCTTCATCAATTCGTGAAGATGACACCTGATTTAATTCGGAAACTGGAGTAAGCACCTTACTCCAGCACCAAAGTAAACATTTAGCAAACCAAGTAAACAAGGAAAGTGGCAGCCAATTATCTCGTTTTTAGTCCAGAGATATTCGCCACCAAAGCACACCTCCAAGGAGAATGAAAATGAATCGCCAAGAAATTGATGCATTAGTTAAGCAAATGAACGTTGATACAGCGACAGGCCCTGTAGATGAACGTGTACAACAAGTTGTTGTGCGTTTATTAGGTGACCTTTTCCAAGCGATCGAAGATCTTGATATTTCTCAGTCAGAACTGTGGAAAGGTCTGGAATACTTTACTGATGCCGGTCAAGCGAACGAATTAGGTTTATTGGCTGCAGGTTTGGGTCTGGAACACTACCTAGACTTACGTGCTGATGAAGCGGATGCTAAAGCAGGCATTACTGGCGGTACGCCACGTACGATTGAAGGTCCACTTTATGTCTCTGGCGCACCTGAAACAGTAAGCTTTGCGCGTATGGACGATGGTTCTGAAGAAGGCAAAATCCCGACGCTGATCATTGAAGGTACAGTGACTGATACTGACGGCAACCGTGTTGAAGGTGCTAAAGTTGAAATCTGGCATGCCAACAGCCTGGGCAACTACTCATTCTTTGACAAGTCACAGTCTGACTTTAACCTGCGTCGCAGCATCATTACCGCTGCCGATGGTCAATATACTGCATTGACGACAATGCCAGTGGGTTATGGCTGCCCTCCAGAAGGTACAACTCAGTTTGTACTGGACAAGCTAGGCCGTCACGGTAACCGTCCATCGCACGTACATTACTTCGTATCTGCACCGGGTTACCGCAAGCTGACTACTCAATTCAATATTGAAGGCGACCAATACCTGTGGGATGACTTTGCATTCGCGACTCGTGAAGGTCTGGTGGCAACTGCGGTTGACGTGACTGATGAAGCTGAAATTGCAAAACGTAGTCTGAAAGGTCCTTTCAAACACATCCAGTTCAACATTGTTCTTCAGAAAGATCAAGCTGGCGTTCCTTCTACTGAAGTTGAACGTCGCCGCGCAAGCGCATAATTTGAAATGGAATCGGGATGTGGTCGTTGCCCCATCCCGATGACTGCCCTCCTTGGAAAGTCGGAGAAAGGACATGCCTCGTATTCCTGTTATCAATACTAGCCACTTAGACCGTATTGACGAATTATTGGTTGATGATTTTGAATCTGGTGAATTTAAATTACACCGTTCAGTATTCACAGACCAAGCCCTGTTTGACCTAGAAATGAAATACATTTTTGAAGGCAACTGGGTTTATTTGGCACATGAAAGCCAAATTCCAAACAACAATGACTACTACACCACTTACATTGGTCGTCAGCCAATCATCATTGCGCGTAACCGCAATGGCGAATTGAATGCCATGATCAACTCGTGTTCACACCGTGGTGCACAATTATGTCGTTACAAGCGTGGTAACAAAGCAACTTATACTTGCCCATTCCACGGTTGGACTTTCAACAACTCTGGTAAGTTGTTAAAAGTTAAAGACCCAGCAGATGCAGGTTATTCAGATTGCTTTAACAAAGACGGTTCACACGACTTGAAAAAAGTTGCCCGCTTTGAAAGCTATAAAGGTTTCTTGTTTGGTAGCTTAAACCCAGATGTTCCTTCTTTAGAAGAATACCTAGGCGAAGCGACTAAAATCATTGACATGATTGTGGGTCAATCTCAACAAGGTCTTGAAGTTTTACGTGGTTCTTCGACTTACACCTATGAAGGTAACTGGAAGTTAACTGCTGAAAACGGTGCCGATGGTTACCACGTGTCTGCAGTACACTGGAACTACGCTGCAACAACTCAGCAACGTAAAGAAAAAGAAGCTGGCGATAACATCCGTGCAATGAGCGCAGGTTCATGGGGCAAACAAGGCGGTGGTTCTTACGGCTTTGAAAATGGTCACATGCTCCTTTGGACTCAATGGGCTAACCCAGAAGACCGTCCTAACTTTGCCAAGAAAGATGAATACACCGAGCAATTCGGTGAAGCAATGGCGAAATGGATGATCGAGCGTTCACGTAACTTGTGTATCTATCCAAACGTGTACTTCATGGATCAGTTCGGTTCACAAATTCGTGTGTTACGTCCTCTTTCTGTCGATAAGACTGAAGTGACGATTTACTGTATCGCACCTGTAGGTGAAGAGCCAGAAGCACGCGCACGCCGTATTCGTCAGTACGAAGACTTCTTTAACGCATCAGGTATGGCTACACCAGACGATCTTGAAGAATTCCGTGCATGTCAAGTTGGCTACGCAGGTATCGCACTTGAGTGGAACGATATGTGCCGTGGTTCTAAGCATTGGATCCAAGGTCCAGACGATGCTGCAAACGAAATCGGTTTAAAACCAAAACTTTCAGGTATTAAAACTGAAGACGAAGGTTTATATCTTTCACAGCACCAACATTGGTTAGATCTAATCAAAAAAGGTATTGCGACTGAAAAAGAAATTGCTGCATCTACTGAAGGAGAAAACGCATGAGCGCGATTACTTTAGAAAATATTGCTCAATTCCTTTATCAAGAAGCTCGCTTCTTAGATGATGAGCAATGGGATGAGTGGTTACAGTGCTACGCTCCTACTGCTTCTTTCTGGATGCCAGCTTGGGATGACGATGACCGTTTAACTCAAGATCCACAGTCTGAAATCTCTTTGATTTACTATCCAGACCGTCAAGGTTTAGAAGACCGTGTGTTCCGTATCAAAACTGAGCGTTCATCTGCAACCATGCCAGATACACGCACAAGCCACAACATCAGCAACATTGAAATTGTTGAACGTGATGGCGATAAAGTCACTGTACGTTTTAACTGGAACACTTTAAGTTTCCGTTACAAAACTAACTACAGCTACTTTGGTATGTCACGCTATGAAATCGATTTTTCTGGCGACAAACCGCAAATTTTAAGCAAGTACGTGGTGCTGAAAAACGATTACATCAACCAAGTAATCGATATCTACCACCTCTAAGACTGTATTCATTTACAGCAAGGTAAAAACCTTTCAGCCAGATGGAATCTTGGCTGAAAGGTCTAGTTTCAAAGATTTATATAGGATATTCAGCCATGTCAAACCACAATGTTGCACTTCAATTTGAAGATGGCGTTACACGTTTTATTTCTGTTACAGATGGTGAAACACTGTCAGACGCAGCTTACCGTCAAAAGATCAATATTCCTTTGGACTGCCGTGACGGTGCATGTGGAACGTGCCGTGCGTTTTGTGAATCAGGTTCGTATGACATGCCTGAAGAAACTTATATTGAAGATGCATTGACACCAGAAGAAGCTGAACAAGGCTACATTCTTGCATGCCAATGTAAACCAACTTCTGACGCAGTATTCCAAATTCAAGCAACTTCTGATGTATGTAAAACTGAAATTCATGCATTTGAAGGTACTTTGGCTCGTGTCGAAAACTTATCTGACTCGACGATTACCTTTGATATTCAGTTAGATGAAGGTCAACCAGACATTCACTTCCTTGCAGGTCAATACGTGAATGTGGGTATTCCTGGTACAACAGAAACCCGTTCATATTCTTTCAGCTCTAAGCCTGGTAACCGCTTAACTGGTTTTGTAGTACGTAACGTACCAAACGGCAAAATGAGCGAATTCTTAAGCCAAAATGCCAAAGCTGGCGACAAAATGACCTTTACGGGTCCATTTGGTAGCTTCTACTTACGTAATGTAGCACGCCCTGTAGTGATGTTAGCAGGTGGTACAGGTATCGCACCATTTATGTCTATGCTGCAAGTACTTGAAGAAAAAGGTTCTGAGCACCCTGTACGTTTAGTTTTTGGTGTGACCAATGACTTTGACTTGGTTGCAATTGAAAAATTAAACGAACTACAAGAAAAATTCTCTTGGTTCGAGTACCGCACTGTAGTGGCAAATCCAGAATCTGCACACGAGCGTAAAGGTTACGTGACTGGCCATATCGAAAACGAATGGCTCAACGGTGGTGATGTAGACATCTACCTATGTGGTCCAGTGCCAATGGTAGAAGCGGTACGTGGCTGGTTAGATGCAGAAGGTGTTAAACCTGCAAGCTTCCTATTTGAAAAATTCTCTGCCAACTAAGTTTGTTATACAGTCTAGAAACATAGTCGGAGAATACAATGAATCGCACAAAAAGATTTGAAAACAAAGTTGTAATCGTGACTGGTGCCGCTCAAGGCATTGGTCGCGGTGTGGCTTTACAAGTGGCGAGTGAAGGTGCCCAAGTGGTTATGGCAGACCTTTCTCCCTATGTAGAAGAAGTGTTGGCCGAAATTGAAGAACACGGTGGCGATGCAGTAACCGTAAAAGCCAACCTTGAAACTTTTGCAGGTGCAGAATCTGTGGTTGCTAAAGCACTTGAAACCTATGGTCGTGTTGATGTGCTCATCAACAACGTAGGCGGTGCAATTTGGATGAAACCTTTTGAAGAATTTTCTGAAGAAGAAATTATCAAAGAAGTGAATCGTTCATTGTTCCCTACTATGTGGTGCTGCCGCGCAGTATTGCCTGAAATGGTGAAAAACCAGAAAGGTACCATTGTAAACGTATCTTCAATTGCAACACGTGGTATTAACCGCGTGCCATATTCGGCGTCTAAAGGTGGTGTAAACGGTTTAACCGCTTCCCTCGCCTTTGAACATGCCAAAGATGGTATTCGTGTGAATGCTATTGCAACTGGCGGTACAGAAGCGCCACCACGTAAAGTGCCACGTAATGCCAACCCACTTTCAGAATCTGAAAAAGAGTGGATGCAACAAGTAGTCGATCAAACCATTGATCGTACCTTCTTGGGTCGCTACGGCACCATTCAGGAACAAGTGAATGCGATTTTATTCCTTGCTTCTGATGAATCATCGTACATGACAGGTACTGTTGTACCTGTAGGTGGTGGTGATCAGGGCTAAGCCAAGATCATGACCAACTTCAACAGGATCATTGCTTGACGCAAGGAGGCAAATCGTCAATGAGTCACCTGTTCCAAACTTTAAAAAATGACTGGTCAATTTCAGCCACTGTTGCAGGATTCTTAGCAGTGCTGATCTCCTATTCAGGGCCATTGATCATCTTTTTCCAAGCGGCACAGCAAGCCCAAGTTTCCCCAGACATGATGATTTCATGGATTTGGGGAATTTCTATTGGTGCTGCTGTCGCAGGTATCTTTTTGTCCATTAAATACAAAGTGCCTGTGGTCACCGCTTGGTCTGCACCCGGTACCGCATTGCTGGTCACACTGTTTCCCGATATTACCCTAAATGAAGCAGTTGCAGCCTACATCACCTCTGCTGTGGTGATTTTTTTGATTGGAATCACAGGTTATTTTGACAAACTCCTGTCTTGGATTCCGCAAGAAGTCGCAGCAGGCATGATGGCAGGTATTTTGGTTCAATTTGGCTTAGGCTTATTTACTGCAACCGATACCCTGCCATACATTGTATTTGGGATGCTAGCGGTATTTTTATTGGCAAAGCGTTTTAGTCCACGTTATGCCATGATTTGGGTGCTTGCTGCAGGCATTATACTCAGCTTAATGCTCGGTAAAATTAACCCTGTCACCACCAATTTTAGTTTGGCAATTCCACAGTTTATTGTTCCTGAATGGACGTGGAATTCAACCTTAAACTTGGCATTACCTTTAATTTTAGTCAGCTTGTCTGGACAGTTTTTACCGGGCATGGCAATTATTAAAATTAGCGGTTATGACATGCCTGCTAAGCCTATTATTAGTGCGACCAGTATCGCTTCTCTTGCCGTTGCATGTGTAGGAGGAATTACCATTGTACTTGCCTCTATTACTGCAGCATTATGCTTAGGTAAAGATGCGCACGAACTGAAAGAAAAGCGATATATTGCAGGTGTTGCAAACGGTATTTTCTATATTTTAGGTGGGTTATTTGCGGGTAGCATCGTCATGCTATTTAGCCTATTGCCCAAAGAACTGATTGCAGCGTTGGCTGGACTTGCACTTTTAGGTGCAATTGCCACCAATATTTCAGTTGCAATGAGTAAAGAATCACAGCGTGATGCAGCCCTCATCACCTTTTTAGCAACCGCCTCTGGCATGCAGTTTTTAGGGCTAAGTTCTGTATTTTGGGGTATCTGTATTGGTTTGATCGCACATTGGGTATTAACCAAACGCGACAGCTCAGCAGCACCCCTACCTTCAACTCAAAGTTCCAAAAGTTAATGGACAGGCAATTGTCTAGGACACATTATGATTGATAAAAGTCAAACTTCTTTAACAGAAGTCCTTTCGCAAATTAAAGATGGTTCAACCATCATGATTGGTGGTTTTGGTACCGCAGGTCAGCCAGCGGAACTCATTGATGGTTTGATTGAACTTGGCATCAAAGATTTAATTATTGTAAACAACAACGCAGGTAATGGTGACTACGGTTTAGCGAAACTGCTAAAAGCTGGCGCGGTACGTAAAATTATCTGTTCATTCCCACGTCAGTCTGACTCTTGGGTATTTGATGAACTTTACCGCGCAGGCAAAATCGAGCTTGAACTGGTGCCGCAAGGTAACTTGGCATGCCGTATTCAGGCTGCAGGTATGGGTCTAGGTCCAATCTATACCCCTACAGGTTTTGGTACTTTACTTGCAGAAGGCAAACCAACCTTAAATTATGAAGGTAAAGACTACGTACTAGAAAACCCAATCCGCGCAGACTTTGCTTTAATTAAAGCACAGCAAGGCGACCGTTGGGGTAACTTGGTGTACCGTAAATCTGCACGTAACTTTGGCCCAATCATGGCGATGGCTGCCGATGTGACAATTGCACAGGTTTCTGAAGTGGTTGAGTTAGGCGCGTTAGATCCTGAACACATCATCACTCCGGGTATTTTCGTTCAGCACGTTGTTGCCGTTGGCGCAAAACAACCTGAACAATCTGCATAACTGTCACGTGAAGGAGAACATCATGAGCTATACCAAATTAACACGTGATCAAATCGCTGAACGTGTGGCACAAGACATTCCAGACGGTGCTTATGTCAACCTCGGCATTGGCTTACCAACTAAAATTTCAAACTACCTGCCTTCAGACAAAGACGTATTCTTACACTCTGAAAACGGTTTATTGGCTTTCGGTCCACCACCTCCTGCAGGTGAAGAAGACCCTGAGTTAATCAACGCAGGTAAAGAATTCGTGACCATGCTAACAGGCGGCTCATTCTTCCATCATGGTGACTCTTTTGCCATGATGCGTGGCGGTCACTTAGACATCGCAGTATTGGGTGCATTCCAAGTGGCTGAAAATGGCGACTTGGCAAACTGGCACACAGGTGCGCCAGATGCGATTCCTGCTGTTGGTGGCGCAATGGACTTAGCCGTTGGTGCGAAAAAAGTCTTTATCACAACCGATCACGTCACCAAAAAAGGTGAACCAAAAATCGTGGCTGAATTGACTTACCCAGCAACTGGCTTGAAATGTGTAGACCGCATTTACACTGACTTATGTGTGATTGACGTAACTCCTGAAGGCATGAAAGTTCTTGAAAAAGTTGAAGGCTTGAGCTTTGAGGAATTACAGTCATTGACTGGTGCAAAGCTGATTGATGCGACTCAGGCTTAATCGTCTTTAAATATAATTTTTAATCCCCCTAAATCCCCCTTTTTCAAAGGGGGACTTCCATCAAGTAATTTTAGGTGGGAATCTCCTCCCTTTTTTAAAGGGAGGTTGGGAGAGATTAAGATATTTGGAAAATAAAATATGAAAAACGCATATATCGTCGATGCCATCCGTACCCCATTTGGTCGTTATGCAGGTGGTTTAGCTCCAGTCCGTGCTGATGACTTAGGCGCATTACCGATCAAAGCACTTATGCAACGCAATCCATCTGTAAACTGGGAACAAGTTGATGACGTGATTTACGGCTGTGCCAACCAAGCAGGTGAAGACAACCGTAACGTGGGTCGTATGTCTGCACTTTTAGCAGGTTTACCGTACCAAGTGCCAGCAACCACTGTAAACCGTTTATGTGGTTCATCGCTAGACGCAATTGCAATGGCCGCACGTGCAATTAAAGCAGGTGAAGCAAACCTGATTATTGCAGGTGGTGTTGAATCAATGAGCCGCGCTCCATTTGTGATGGGTAAATCAGAATCTGCTTATGGTCGTAGTCAAAAAATTGAAGACACCACAATGGGCTGGCGTTTCATTAACCCGAAACTCAAAGAAATGTACGGCGTAGAAACTATGCCGCAAACTGCTGAAAATGTAGCGGAACAGTTCAATATTAACCGTGCCGATCAAGACTTGTTTGCTCTAACCAGCCAACAACGTACTGCTGCTGCACAAGCACGCGGTTTCTTTGACAAAGAAATTATTGCAGTGGAAATTCCACAACGTAAAGGCGAGCCTGTCGTTGTTGCTGCAGACGAACATCCACGTGCATCAACCACAGCAGAAGCATTGGCAAAATTAAAGCCAGTGGTAAAAGCAGACGGTACTGTGACTGCAGGTAACGCGTCAGGTATTAACGATGGTGCGGCTGCCCTACTGATTGCTTCTGAAGAAGCGGTTGCACAACACGGCTTAAAACCACGTGCCAAAATCATTGCTTCAACTGTTGTTGGTGTTGAACCACGTATTATGGGCTTTGGTCCTGCGCCTGCAATCAAAAAATTGTTGGCACAAACAGGTTTGACCATTGAACAAATGGACGTGATTGAACTGAACGAAGCCTTTGCTGCACAAGCATTAGCATGTACTCGTGACTTAGGCATTGAAGATGGTTCAGAGAAAGTCAATCCAAACGGTGGTGCAATTGCTTTAGGTCACCCACTTGGTGCATCTGGTGCGCGTTTAGTCACTACAGCACTGAACCAACTTGAACAAACTGGCGGTAAATACGGTTTATGTTCAATGTGTATCGGTGTTGGTCAAGGTATTGCTTTGATTATTGAACGTGTTTAATCCTCATTAAAAGTTCCCCTTTCATAAAGGGGGATTTAGGGGGATTTATAAGATTAAGGATTTAAAAAAAATGCCAACTTTTACCTCAAATGATGCGCAAATCAATTACCAAACTTTTGGTGATGCTACAAAACCTGCACTGATTTTTTCAAACTCGCTGGGTACAAACTTCAAAATGTGGCAAGCACAGATTGATTTTTTCCAGCAAGACTTTTTTGTAATTTGCTACGACACACGTGGTCACGGTGCATCATCAGCTCCGCAAGGTCCATATAGCATTGATCAATTGGGTCAAGATGTTGTAAATCTACTCGATCACTTAAATGTTGAAAAAGCGGCATTCTGTGGTATTTCTATGGGCGGTTTAACAGGTCAATGGTTAGCGATTCATCGCCCTGAACGTTTTAATCAGGTGGTGGTGTGTAATACTGCGGCAAAAATTGGTCAAGAACAGGCTTGGAATGACCGTGCCGCATTGGTACGTGAACAAGGTTTACAACCGATTGCTTCGACTGCAGCATCACGCTGGTTTACTGAACCCTTTATCCAAAGCAACGCGACAGTGGTCAACAATCTTCAAAACGACTTGGCAGCTGGCAGCGCCGAAGGTTATGCGAGCTGTTGCGAAGCTTTGGCTAAAGCGGATGTACGTGAACAACTTAAAGACATCACTGTGCCTGTTTTAGTGGTTGCAGGTCAGCAAGACCCTGTGACAACAGTTGTCGATGGTCAATTTATGGTTGAACGTATTGCCAATAGCCAATTGTTTGAAATCAATGCATCGCACATTTCTAACGTAGAATTGCCAAATGAATTTAACCAAGCAGTGAAGCAGTTTATCCAAGCATAAAACTTCATTGTTATTGTTAATAAGTTAAAAGTTAAAAAAATAGAGTTCTTTCGAGAACTCTATTTTTTATAGATGAATCTGCAGTTAGACGAGCTGGACTTAAACTAACTCCACCGCAATCGCTGTGGCTTCACCACCGCCAATACATAAAGATGCCACGCCTTTTTTCGCGCCTATACGTTGCAATGCATGAATGAGCGTCACAATAATACGTGAACCTGAAGAACCTAGAGGATGCCCCAAAGCACATGCACCACCCTGAATATTCACTTTGGCAGGGTCTAAATCAAAAGCATCTATCGCAAGCATGGTTACCATGGCAAAGGCTTCATTAATTTCCCACAAATCTACATCGGCAACCGACCACCCTGCTTTATCTAGCACTTTTTGAATCGCCCCTACAGGAGCAAGAGTAAACTCAGAAGGATGTTGTGAATGTGTCGCGTATGCCACAACTTTTGCAAGCGGTTTTAAGCCACGCTCTGCCGCAACCACATCTGATGTAATCACCAGAGCAGATGCGCCATCTGAAATAGAGCTGGCATTGGCGGCTGTAATCGTGCCATCTTTTTTAAATGCGGGACGCAAACTGCTAATTTTATCGACTTTGGCATTTAACGGTTGTTCATCCTGATCGACAATCACATCACCTTTACGTGAATGAACAGTGACAGGCACGATTTCATTTTTAAAATAACCGTTTTGAATGGCTTCTACCGCGCGGTTTAAAGAGCGAATTGCGTATTCATCCTGCTGCTCACGGGTATAGTTTTTCTTGTCTGCCATGTCTTGCGCCAGCACGCCCATCGACAAGCCTGTTTCAGCATCTTCTAAACCTTCCTGAAACATGTGGTCTGTGACTTTGCCGTGTCCCATACGGAAACCTGCACGTGCTTTATCTAGCAAATACGGCGCATTCGACATAGATTCCATACCGCCAGCGACCACAATCTGCGCTGAACCTGCCTGAATAGCATCGGCTGCCTGCATAACAGCTTTCATGCCAGAGCCACAAATTTTATTGATGGTGGTTGCACCTGTACTATCGGGTAAACCCGCTTGACGCATCGCCTGACGTGCAGGGCCTTGCTTCAAACCTGCAGGCAATACACAACCAAAAATTACTTCATCAATGTCAGTCCCACTTAAACCTGCACGTGCAACTGCGTGTTGAATTGCAACCGCGCCTAAATCGGGTGCTGTACAACTTGCCAGTGAACCTTGAAAGCCGCCCATTGCGGTACGTACAGCATCTACAATTACAATCATTTTTAGTCCCTTATTACCGTCTTTTTAAAGTGATTACCGTAAAAGCCATGCTTTTTAAAATTACAAATAACATCCCTGTGAGTTAGCAAGTAATTCACGTTAAATGTAAATCAAAAGATGAGCATTGCAATCTCGCAAAGTGCTGAATTGCTATGCTTGATTGATCTTAGACTTTTAGGCCTTGCTTATGAAAAATAGAATAAAAGTTTTAGAAATCCAATTTTATTTCACTAAAATGACCTGTTTGGTTCAGTTTTATTGACAACCGATTTGGCTTATGGATTGTGCTATTTTTCACATGATATTTTTTAAATTCATTGGTTCACTGATGAACATACGTTAAAACTTACCTTTTCAAGACCTTGGTGCTATTTTCAAGTTGCTCAAACTGCACTAGACTCCAACATGCTTAATTGGTTGTAATTGGAATATTGATTGATGACGACTCTACGCCAAGAAAATTTCCGACGTCGTAAAGAGAAAATTTTGGCAATGGCTGAGGTTTTATTACTGGAAAATCATAATGATATTACATTAAGTGAGTTGGCTGCAGAGTTAGATATTGCCAAAGGCACAATTTATAAATATTTCAAAAGTAAAAATCAGCTCTATTTAGAGTTAATTATTTTAAATGAACAGCGTTTATTGGATATTTCCAAACAGTATCACCATAACTTTCAAACTTATGTTTCGCAGTACATGCTGTATAACATGCTTAATTCCAACCGTACGATTTTGCTGCACTCAATTGAAGAACGCTTAACCAATAATGAACGTAAACTAAATGAATTGTTTGAACAGTTATACGATATTCGTGAGCAGCGTATTTTAGAAATTAAGGACATCACCCAAGCCTATTTAGAGTCCTTTAACAGCGCGATGTCGATCCGTGATTATCTGTCTTATATTTGGACAGTAACTTATGGTGCGTCGTTATTACTCAATTCTACCCATTATCAAAAAGCTATTGGGTCACGTGAACGCTTAATCAAGCTATATATTAATCAAGCACTGATGACGCCAGATAAAGTATCTGCGATTGTTTGATTTTTACATAGTTAGCTTCGTTGGATTCATTGCTGATCCCGCTAAATATTAGCGTCTAAGTAGAAAGAAATTTGCTTTTCAGAACGTATTAACTCACCTCATAAATTTATTCTCTAAATAAAAAATCCCAAAGTTCAAACTTTGGGATTTTTCAAATTCTTTTGACTGTCTAAAGACACATCATTCTGCACTAATATCTTCAAATAATACTGAAGATAAATAACGCTCACCACTGTCAGGTAAAATCACCACAATATTTTTACCTGCATTTTCAGGACGTGCCGCCAATTTTGCAGCAGCAGCCATTGCTGCACCACTTGAAATACCGACTAAAATACCTTCTTGGGTTGCTGTTTTACGCGCCCAGTCAATTGCTTCAGCACTTTCAATCGCAATCACTTCATCCACCAAATCTAAATCTAGGTTTTTTGGAATAAAGTTAGCGCCAATCCCCTGAATTTTATGTGGTGCAGGCGTAATGGCTTCACCACGCTTGGCCTGAGCGATAATTGGAGATTCAGCAGGCTCGACTGCAACAGTATGCAATGCCTGACCTTTTACCTTTTTGAAATAACGCGAAATACCAGAAATCGTACCGCCTGTACCTACACCTGCAACAAGAATATCGACCTTGCCGCCTGTTGCTGCCCAAATTTCTGGGCCTGTGGTTTCTTCATGAATTTGCGGATTGGCAGGGTTATTAAACTGCTGCGGCAAATAATAAGTTTCAGGATGTTCGGTTGCCAAACGCTCTGCTTCATCCACCGCGCCTTTCATACCTTTTGCAGGCTCAGTCAGCACCAAATTTGCACCCAACGCTTTCAACACCTTACGGCGCTCAATACTCATGCTTGCAGGCATCGTTAGTGTAATCTCATAACCTTTTGCTGCAGCTACAAATGCCAAAGCGATTCCTGTATTACCACTGGTCGGTTCTACAATATGCATACCTGCTTTTAACACGCCACGTTTTTCAGCATCGGCAATTAAAGCAGCACCAATACGGCATTTCACAGAAAATGCAGGGTTACGGCTTTCCACTTTGGCTAAAACCGTTGCATCGCCAGAAATTAAACGGTTAATGCGTACCAATGGCGTGTTACCAATCGCTTCTGCATTATTGCTATATACGGCAATCCCTAAATTTGCTGGTGTTGAAAAAGCTGCATCTGTGGTCATGATTATTCCCTAAGTTATATCTATATAAACAAAATTTAAATTATCATACCTTTTTATAAAATTTTTGCCGATGTTTCACGAAAATTGTTTTATACAAAAATATGATTAGCTTTCAACAAAATGCGAATTAGAATAAAGAGATGACGACCTCAGTTTAATTGTCGATTTTCTCGGCACTTGGGTTTGAAATTCGCTATTTATTTTTTGACAATAGCAACACATAACAAAATGTAGGGAATGCAATGTCTAATAAACGTTACAGTCAGCTTTATCGTAATTTCACTAAAAAAATCTTAGATAAGATTGTGACGCCACAAGTATTAGGCACGACTGCAGAATTAGAACATCGTGTTGCACAAAGCTCTGAAAAAACACAATTTTGTTATGTGCTGCAAGATGCCTCTCTCAGCAATACCGTATTGATTGATCAGCAGACGCAATCTCGTGGTTTACCTTCTGTGTATGCGCCTTTAAACATTGCCGAGCATCAGGAAGACGATTCCATTTTGGTCTTGCGTGAGAAAAACCCACAGCACAGTGCTTATCACTACTCTGCTAAATTGATTCGACTCATTGAAACCTTAGAGCAACATCCTGAACATGATGTGTTGTTAGTTCCCGTAACTGTACTTTGGGGACGTTCACCCGAATACGAAGACTCTTGGTTTAAAGCATTATTTGCCGATGCATGGTCTACGCCAAACAAGCTTAAACAAACCATTAATATTTCGCTCTATTCACGTGATAACTACATCGAGTTTCATAAAGCAATTTCCTTACGTCAGCTTATTGAACAAGCCACACAACAACAACCACACTTATCGCCTGCGCACTTTATTGAGCAACATCTGGAACACAATTTTAATCAACACAAAGAAGCGATTTTAGGCCCAGACTTATCTGACCGCCGTAATTTGATTCATGCGTTGATGAAAAGTGAAGCAGTACAACAAGCTATTCGTAAAGAAAGTATCGAACAAAAAGTCAGTATGTTTGAAGCAGAAAACCGTGCTAAAAGCTATTTAACTGAAATTGTATCGGACTTTTCTTATTCGACTTTGCGTTTTGCTGAACTGGCACTGACCAAGCTTTGGACACAGCTCTATGATGGCATTGAAGTGCATCACTTTGACACGGTACGCGAACTCGCCAAAGACTATGAAATCGTCTATACCCCTTGTCATCGTAGCCACATCGACTATTTGTTGCTGTCTTATGTAATTTTTAATCGTGGCTTGATGGTGCCGCATATTGCAGCAGGTATTAATTTAAATTTACCAATTGTGGGTCAATTAATGCGTGGTGCAGGTGCGTATTTTATTCGCCGTACTTTCAGCGGCAATGAATTATACACCTCGGTATTTAAAGAATATTTACACAGTTTATTGTCACGCAACACCCCACTCGAATACTTCATTGAAGGTGGACGCTCACGTACAGGTTTATTGTTACCGCCGAAAAAAGGCATGTTGTCGATGACCATTCAAAGCCATTTACGCGGAGCAACCAAACCAATTGCATTTATTCCAACGTATTTTGGTTATGAAAAACTGATTGAAGGCACATCTTATTTAAATGAATTAAACGGCAAACCGAAAGAAGCCGAATCTTTATGGGGTATTTTAAACTCTGCCCGTAAAATTGAAAAAGTCTTTGGTCAGGTCTATGTCAACTTTGGCGAACCTGTATTTTTAGATGATGTTTTAACTGCCAACCAAGCACGCGATGTAAAACTGAACATAAATGATGAACTACCGACCTCTGTGATTCACACGGTAGATCATACTGCGCATGCAATCTTGGAAAATATCAATAAAGCGGTGGTGATTAACCCAATCGCCCTCATCTCTCTGATTTTATTAAATGCCGATCAGCATGCATTGAAACAAGATGAGCTGCTCGCCCGAATTGAACAATATCGACGTTTGCTCAAACAATTGTGCTACGACCCACGTATGATTATTACGGGTTTAAATCCACAAGAAATTATTGAATATGCGCTAAAACTTAAACAAGTTGAGCGTTATAACCAAGATGGTGTAGAACAGATTCGAGTCGCAGAAAGCCAAAAAATCTTATTGAGCTATTTTAGCAATAATATTTTGCACTGCTTTATTTTGCCTGCGTGTGTAGCATTAATTGTGCAGCAGTTTAATGAACAAAATTTAGCATTATCATGCGCAGATTTAATGCAAAAACTGCAGGCGATTTATCCATATTTGAAGCAAGAGTTTTTCTTGGCATGGACGGCGCAAGAACTTTCTCAAGAAATCGAAAAAATTGTGGCGTACTTTATTCAGCAAAATTGGGTTACAGAAGCAAATCTGCAATTACAGCCGAACCCAGCTACACAGCATGAACTCTATGCCTTAGCTGAACTGGCAAAACCAAGTTTAAATAATTTCGTATTGATTCAAGGGCTTTTGCAGCGTTATAGCGCACACATCCCTTTAAATCTGAAAGTTTTGGAAAAAATGACCAAAACCGTATTACAACGCGCTGCAGATTCTGCACAATTTAAGTCTGCATATTATTTTGATAGTGCCACCTTAAAAAGTTTTATCAGCAGTTTAGATCAGCAAGCCTTGTTGCAACACAATGCTACGCAGATAAGCCTAGATGATACTTTTAGTGCAAAAATGTCGGAATACTTTGCTTGGTATAACCCAGAAATTCACGAATTGTTAGCTGCATCGAGTGAATTTAGTGAGAAAGAATTAAAAAGTTTTGAACAAGTGAAAAAATAGGTTTTATTGTAACTCAGCCACTTTTTTATCAATTTTTTGATTAGAATATCAGCCCATTATTTATGATTGGCTGATATCTTTTCTTAAATGATACTTGTTCTCATATATAAATAATGATTTATGTTATATAATTTATCTTCCACTCCCGCCTAATATATATTGGGTTAGCTGTAAATTAAGAGAATAAAACAATGAACGATGGTCTTGAAATCACATCAATGCGTGAATCTGCGGATACCGTTGTTGGAATTTTAAAATCTTTGGCGAATAGTGACCGTCTTTTAATTCTTTGTCATTTATCTCAACAAGAATTAAACGTATCGCAAATTGAAGAAATAACTCAAATTCATCAGCCTACTTTATCGCAACAATTAATGATGCTGCGTAAAAGTGATGTGGTGAATACCCGCCGTGATGGCAAGCAAATTTTTTATTCAATTAAAGATGAAAAAATGGTGCAGGTACTTAATACCCTCTATGCACTTTATTGCCCGCAGGTCTAAATGATAATGCCTGTATTATCAGGCATCACCATAAAACTTGAATACTCTCCTGCTATTTCAAAGACTTCTTAGCATTTTTTGTTCATAATATATCTAAATTTATGATTTAGATTTCAGTATGTCAGATTTCAATTCACGTTTGGCTCGTGTACTACCTGCTTGGCAATGGCTGCGAAAATACAATGCAGAAACATTGAAATCTGATCTGCTGTCTGCGTTTATTGTCATTGCCATGTTGGTACCTCAAGGAATGGCCTATGCCATGCTTGCAGGTTTGCCTCCTGTCATGGGTTTATACGCGAGCGTGATCCCCATGATCATGTACGCCTTGGTTGGTGGCAGCCCAACCTTGTCCATTGGCCCAGTCGCCATTATTTCCATGATGACCTTTGCGACGCTCAATCCATTATTTGAAGTCGGCTCGGCAGCTTATATTCAAGCAGCCTGTTTACTTGCTGTGATGGTCGGCATTATTTCGCTACTTTTAGGGATTTTTCGCTTCGGTTTTTTAATTCAACTCATTAGCCATCCTGTTATTAAAAGCTTCATTATTGCCTCTGCATTAATGATTGCGATTGGACAGCTTAAATTTGTGTTAGACATCCCCCTTAAAGCCAATAACTTACCTGAGTTCTTATACAGCTTTTGGAAATATGTGGGACAAACCCATTTTTATAGCGTGCTCTTGGGTGTTGCTGCCATTTTATTTCTAATTTATGCCCCTAAAATCATCAACAGTAATGCCATTCGTGAGCGTGTTCGAGGTAGCGGCTTTATCTTAAAAGCCTTGCCATTGGTATTGGTGATCGGTTCAATTGCTTTGGTTTATTCATTGCATTTGCAACAAATCGGCATTAAAACAGTCGGAGAAATTCCTTCAGGATTTCCGCCTATTCAATTCCCTGAATGGAATGCACAACTTGTTCTACAACTCCTTCCTGGCGCAGCCATGATTGCCATGATCAGTTTTGTGGAATCTCTGTCTATTGCGCAAGCCACCGCCTTACAACAACGTAGTCACTTAAATAGCAATCAGGAACTGATTGCACTCGGTTTAGCCAATTTTGGCGCAGGTGTTAGCTCCTCTTTTCCCGTCACAGGCAGTTTGTCGCGTACCGTGGTCAATGCCGATGCAGGTGCAAAAACACCAATGGCAGGTGTATTTACCTCCATCGTGATTGTTATTGTCAGTTTATACTTCACGGGATTTTTCCAAGACTTACCACTGGCTGTTTTGGCTGCAACCATTATTGTTTCAATTTGGAAACTGGTCGAGTTCCAATCTTTTAAAGAAACTTGGCGTTATTCCAAAGCCGATGGTCTGGCCATGTGGGTGACGTTCTTTGGTGTTGTATTCATTGATATTTCGACAGGTTTAATTATTGGGATTGTGTCCACCTTTATTCTAATGTTGTGGCGTATTAGCCGACCACATATTGCGGTAATTGGTTTACTTGAAGGCACACAACATTTTCGTAATATTCAGCGGCATCAAGTGCGTACCGCGCCACACGTGCTATCCATGCGAATTGATGAAAATCTAACCTTTTTAAATGCCAATACTTTAAAAGGCTTTTTTATTAATCAAGTCAGCCAAAACCCTCAGTTAAAGCATGTAGTGGTGAATTGTTCGAGTATTAGCAGTATTGATTTAAGCGCACTCGAAATGCTGGAAGATTTAAATCTTGAACTAAAAAAATTGAATATTTGTCTGCATTTTTCTGAAATTAAAGGCCCGGTAATGGACAAATTACAACACTCAAAACTTTTGCAGCATTTAAATGGAAAAGTTTATTTGTCACATTATTTAGCCATGCAAGAGCTTGCGCCTGAACTGACTTAAAGATCAAGAAATTGATCTTTAATTTTATCTTTAAAACTGGATGCTCAACACACATGCTTTTTGATCAAAGAGTACTTTTATCTTGCTGAAATTTAAGTAGTTTAATAAATATCACTTTTAAAAATATAGACTTAATTTTTATATAAAAATTATTTTTAAGCACATGGATATTTCAGTATAAAATAGCCGCTTTTCTTTAACCTTGTTTTCGTATGTTTTCAGCTTTTTTGCGTTTGAGTTTAGTCTCCCGAATTATGATTGCAATTGTACTCGGTGTGGCTGTTGCAATTTTATTTCCAGAATCTGCGCCTTATTTAAGCCTTTTGGGTGATATATTTATTAAAGCCCTGAAGTCTGTTGCGCCAATTTTAGTCTTTATTTTGGTCATGGCATCGATTGCCAATTTTAAAATTGGAAGCAGCAATGCCTATATCAAACCGATTATGCTGATGTATGCGATTGGTATGTTCTTGGCTGCGCTCAGTGCAGTTATTGCAAGTACGCTTTTCCCAAGTACATTATTTTTAGATGTTGCAACACATTCAGAATTAACCCCGCCGGGCAGTCTTGCTGAAATTTTGAAAAATCTTTTACTTAGTTTTGTTGCTAACCCTGTAGTTGCCATTGCCGAAGCCAACTTTATTGGTATTTTGGCTTGGGCTGTGGCTTTAGGGATTGCCTTCCGCCATGCTACAGAGTCCACCAAAGCATTGTTGAATGATGCAGCCAATGCAGTCAATCGCGTTATTCGCTTGGTGATTAACTTTGCACCTTTCGGTATTTTTGGCTTGGTTGCCGTGACATTTGCCGATGCAGGCTTGAGCACCTTAGCCAGTTATGCTCAATTATTGGCAGTCTTGTTAGGTACGATGTTCTTTGTCGCGTTGGTCATCAACCCAATCATGGTGGCATTTGTGACCCGCAGCAATCCTTATCCTTTAGTTTTTCAATGCTTACGCGAAAGTGGCATTACTGCTTTCTTTACCCGTAGTTCTGCAGCCAATATCCCTGTCAATTTAGACTTAGCCAAGCGTTTAGGCGTACAGGAATCAACCGCGAGTGTTGCAATTCCGTTAGGTGCAGTAATTAACATGGCAGGCGCATCAGTCACCATTACCGTTTTGACCTTAGCTGCAGTAAATACCTTAGGGATTTCTGTCGATTTTAGCACCATGCTGATTTTATCTGTGGTTGCAACGGTGTCGGCCTGTGGTGCTTCAGGCGTTGCGGGCGGCTCGTTACTGCTGATTCCTGTAGCGTGTGGCTTATTTGGTATTTCTTCAGATATTGCCATGCAAGTTGTTGCAATTGGTATGGTCATTAGCGTATTGCAAGATTCAACCGAAACTGCACTTAACTCATCTACCGATGTGCTATTTACTACTGCGGTTGACCGTGGTTTGAGTTAAGATACAATGCGTTAGGAAACTTACGCAATCATCCATTATGCCTTTTCAAACTTTACCCCTTTGGGTGCAATTTGGTGCTTTTTTTCTAGCCGTCAATGCTGGAATTATTAACGTACTCGGATTGGTGACCGTATTGCACCAGTCCGTTTCGCACATGACTGGTAACGTTAGTATCTTGGCGATGGCGCTAATCGACTGGAAACCAGAAGCCATGATTTTCTTGTTTCTGGTGATTTTGTGCTATGTGATTGGCTCATTTTATAGCGGCGTCATTTTAGGAAATAGCAATTTTCGCTTAGGGCGTCGTTATGGTTTGCCCATGAGTTTGGTGGCATTTTTTATTTTAATCTGCTGGGCATTATTGCCTTATTTCCCACGTTATGCCCTGCTTTGGGCATCGGTTGCCATGGGCATACAAAATGCCATGATCAGCTACTATAAAGGCACCATCATCCGCACCACACATTTATCTGGGGTATTGACCGATTTAGGCTTAGCCCTCGGTTATCGAGTGCGGGGCTTACAAGTTGAAAAAAGGCGTATTGTTTTACACCTACTGATTTTAATTGGTTTCTTTGTGGGTGGATTACTCGCTGCAGCCATTTATCCTACATTTAAACTGAATTCTTTTCTGGTACCTGCAGGACTCAGCCTAAGTTTGAGTTTGGTGTATTGGATTATTTATTTTCGCTATCGACATCTTCAACATTAAGTTTCGGAAATTATCATGGTTAAAAATGCACTACAGGCACAATTGCTCAAAGCGGGTTTAGTGGATAATAAAAAAGCAAAAAAACTGTCTAAACAAACCTTACACGAACAGCGCACAGGTGAAAGTAAAGATGCTGAAGTGAAAGCCAAAATTGCACAGGCACAGCAAGAAAAACTCGCCAAAGACCAAGCTATTGAGCAAGAAAAGAAAGCCGCTTTACAGGAAAAAGAACTGAAAGCAGCAATTATGCAAATGATTCAGCAGCATAAAATTCGTGATACCGATGGTGAAGTGGCTTATCAGTTTTTAGATGGCAAGATTAAAAAAGTGTATATCAATCAACAAATTTACAATGCACTCGTGGCAGGTAGTTTGGTGATTGCCAAAGAAAATGACAGTTATGCGTTCCTGCCTAAAGCTTTAGCTGAACGTATTAATAGCAAAATGGAAGGCTTTATTATTGTCAATAATGCCGAGAAAAATGAAGCCACGACAGATGAAGAAGATCCATACGCAGCCTATGTGATTCCAGATGATTTAATGTGGTAGATCACGCAAGTATTTATGCTAGGTATCTATTCAAAGCCAGTATCTGTACTGGCTTTTTTATTATGACTGCAACTTGATTGAAAACTTTCAGTAAAAACAAATAATTGAAATGTAGCAAAAAGTTACTCAGCCTTCAAATTTAAACTTTAGTCGATACACTATCTAACAATTTCATACATCAATGAAGAATTAAGGTGAATTGCAGGCCAAAATTCTAAGTGCCGTGCAGACGAAAATCAGCAACCTTAAAGCGAGGACCTTTTGCAAGAATTTAATTTTATTCAAAATATTCAGGAATGGTATAACCAATACCCTTGGTTAGAAATGCTGACCTCACTCAGTATTGTGATTCTACTGGCAATTTTAGCCAACTTTATTGCCAAGCAAATTGTAGTGCGCGGGATTCGCAAACTGATTTCTAAAATGACCTTTGCCAATAGTGAAATTATTTCACAGCATAGTGTCATCCGACGTATTGCCAACATTGTCCCAGCTGTCGTGATTATGAACGGCATCACCACCGTACCGCATTTGTCAGATAAAGTAGAAAGCTTTGTGCAAATGGGTGCGCAAGCCTTTATATTCCTGACCATTGCATTGGCAATTTCTGAATTTTTAAATATTTTTAACCTGTTCTATCAACGCAACCCTAAGTCACGCAACAAGCCAATTAAGGGCTATTTGCAGTTAGTTAAACTCATTATTTATGTGGTCTGTGCCCTCATGATTTTAGGCACTTTCCTGAAAAAAGATGTGTTTACCTTACTCGCAGGTTTTGGTGCGATGGCTGCTGTTTTGATGTTGGTTTTCCAAAATACCATTTTATCTCTAGTGGCTTCGGTACAAATTTCTTCCTACGATATGGTACGGATTGGTGACTGGATTGAAATGCCTTCTTTAAATGCCGATGGTGATGTCATTGATATGTCATTACATACAGTCACCGTGCAAAACTGGGATAAAACCCTGACCACTATTCCAACCAATAAACTCATTACCGATACCTTTAAAAACTGGCGTGGCATGCAGGAAGCTGGTGCCCGACGTATTAAACGTGCCATTTTAATTGATCAAAGTTCTGTGCACTTTATGACTGAACATGAACAAAGCAAACTTAAAGAGTTTTTGTTATTGGATCAATATTTACATAGCAAAAATGAAGAAATTGAGCAGTTTAATCAGCAGTTAGCAAATCAATCACAATACAACCAACGCCGTTTAACCAATTTAGGGACGTTCCGTGCCTATGTTGAATTTTATCTGAAACAGCATCCTGGCATTAATCAATCTCAGTCATTGATTATTCGTCAACTACAGCCAAGCAGTGAAGGTTTACCACTAGAAATTTATGCCTTTACCAAAACCACTGCATGGAAAGAATATGAAAGTATTCAATCCGATATTTTTGATCATTTGCTGGCAATTATTCCGGAGTTTGGCTTAAAAGTGTATCAAGCCCCATCGGGTTCAGATTTAAAGCAAATTGCTGCACCATTTAAAGCAAGTTCTGTCCAAAGTCTAAATCCTTTAGAAATTGACGAGGCATAATTATGGATTTATTGCTGAGCCATGTGTCGCAAAATGCTTGCATGGCTCAGTAGCCGTTTTTATTTTCAGCAAGACGATAAAATTTTCATTAAATTAAAATGCACTCGTACACTCGTATATGAATAAGAGAAAATAAAGTCTTATTTGTAAGAGCTTTGTTGAAACAAATATCTAACACTATGTTTTAATTATATTTAAATTTCCTCAAACCTTTAAATCACAGCTTGCTCCAAATTTATGTAATAAGGTCATTGCCGGTTGAAAAAGTCTAATGATTCTAAGAATTCACCTAACTTTTCAACTCACTAAAATGTGTCGCTCTTGTTAATTGATTCTGGATTCGAAAAATGATCATCAATAATTCGTCTAATGAAAGATTGAAATTCACTACTTTTGTGCTTTAGCGCTCTAGATGATCAATACACGCGCTACAGGATGAGGGGTACGAGTTTATAAAAGATCTCTAATAGACCAAATAATGAAAAGTTTAAGGCAGGACGCGGTACAACGTCGCAAAACATTGTTCTGCTTTTTCATTACTACAGAAATTAATGGTGTGCGCATTTTTCCATTTTACAAAATATTGTGAAATGTCCCCTGTTTGGTCTTCCTGATATCCAGAACAATCCACTTCATTATTGTCATATTTAACTTGCAAAATTAAAGCCGGTAACGAATTTGCAGGGTCTTGTGAAGGTTGATAATCATATACACCTGCAGACCATTCTTGACCGCTTTTAATCACCACATCGCTATTACTTTTAAAGTTGTAATATTCAATACATTTACGATTATTTGGGATTTGCATGCCCCACAGCCCCACAATTTCTGGACGGGTCACCACACGAAATTTATTGGTCGTTTCTGCTGCTACTGGCGTTAACTTGGCTGAATCTATTGTTGTATTTTCATTCGCAATCGCGCAGACAGAACATAAGCTTAAAACTGTGGTTAGATATATTTTTTTCATACATTTATTTAAAGATATAAACCGTTTAGACAACTTAGCATATTTTTAATCCAAATCTGCAAGCATAAACATAAGACAACAATTTTATTTAACGAAAATGTGACTTAGTTTACATTTAATCGACTTTGTAGGTAATGGTTATTTGATATGATCGCCTTTCTGTTGTGAACGTCACACTCATTCAAGTTTTTTTCTTAATTATCAACCCATTGCAAAAGTGAGTTTAGTACTTGCAAAACTTTAGCATACCGCAAACTATATCTTCGACTCAAAAGCAAATATTTGCCTTTGGACTGCTAGCCGTTGTGGTATTTTTTTCTTGTTTATTGGGTATTTTTACTCGCCCACTTAGCTACTTTTCTTTTTTTTGGCCAAGCAACGCCCTCTTGTTGGGGCTACTCATTCGCTTTCCATCTTTAAAAAGTTTTGGTGGAATTTTGGGTGCTTTTTTTGGCTATATGGGCGCCGATTTGGTCACAGACAATACTTTCCTGATGACGCTAGGTTTAACGCTTTCCAACTTTGTAGCTGTTTTTAGTGGGTTGTTTTTCTTTAATTTTGCCCGCGCTAAACTTCCAGCGAGCAATAATAATGTGTCAGAGCTATATCCACATATTATTGCTGTAACTTTAGGCTGTTTCTTTGGGGCTTTATTTGCCATTCTTCTGCTGCCAAATTTGCCGCACACCTTTATGTTAAAAGAAAATCGTTGGATTGATTTTTTTACTTGGTGGTCTGGTGAAATTTTAAATGCGGTAATTGTCTTACCTTTAATTTTGGCTGCCCCAGGCTGGTCTAAATTCAAAAAACTTATAAATAATCAATATGCTAAAGAAACTCAAATTCAGGATATCTTGCCCTTTTTTGCATTACTGATCTCTATCGCCTGCACCCATATTTTTTATGGACCAGGCGCACTATTATATCCATTGGCTGCGTTAATTTGGGCAGCTGCCAGCTATCAACTTTTTAATTTGGCACTGATTAATAGCTTGGTCTGTTTAACTCTGTATCACAGCGTCACAGGCTTGTTTATAGATCAAGTGAATTCGAGTTATTTAACCACCATTATTTCTATTCGTGTGGGTTTAATTATTTTAGGTCTTGCCACGTTAATTTTATGTGTGATTAGCCAAAACCGAAATCAGTTGTATAGAGAAGTATTGTATTTGGCAAATCATGACAGTTTAACCGAAACACTGAACCGCCGTAGTTTTACTCAGTTAAGTGAAAAAGCTTTAAAGCATAAAAACAATCATTCATTGTCTTTAATTATGTTAGATATCGACGATTTTAAAAAAATGAATGATCAATATGGGCATTATGTCGGTGACCGTGCTTTGCAACATCTCTCTAACATCGTTAAAAGCAATTTACGTGATCACGATTTATTTTGTCGCATTGGTGGTGAAGAGTTCATTATTTTGCTGAACAATAATAACTTAAATAAAACTCAACGCATTGCAGAACGTATTCGTATGTGTATTGAACATCAAGCGTTAAATTTAGAAAACCTTGAACCCATTCATTTTACAGTAAGCATGGGCGTGTCACATACACACTTACCCACCAATCTCCCTTTACAAGATTTAATTATTCAGGCAGATCAGGCGCTATATCAGGCAAAAATGCAAGGTCGTAATCGGGTCATTCTTGCTTCTTAAACAAAAATAGCATACAACATCAATTTGACAATACAGATTTTCAGGATTGAAATGAAACTTGCAGAATACCTCCAATATGATGCTTTAGGCTTGGCAGAGCTGGTTGCCAAAAAGGATGTTCAGGCCTCAGAATTATTAGATATTGCGTTACAACGTGCTGAACAAACGAATCCACAAATAAATGCCATTATTATTCCTATGCATGAACATGCACGGCAGCGCACACAAACAAAATTAACAGGCCCATTTGCAGGTGTGCCCTTTTTAGTCAAAGACTTATTTCAACAATATGCAGGCTATCCGACTTCATTTGGTTGTCAGGGTTTAAAACGTGCGCATCATCTTGCAGAACAAAATGCAGAAATTGTAAATCGTTGGGAAAATAGCGGAATCGTTACCTTTGGACGTACCAACACGCCTGAATTTGGGATTAAAGGGATAACCGAGCCAGATGCTTGGGGTGCATGTAAAAATCCATGGAATTTGAAACACAATAGTGGTGGTTCTTCTGGTGGTTCTGCGTCTGCAGTTGCGGCAGGTATTGTGCCGATTGCAGGGGCAAGTGATGGCGGTGGTTCAATTCGTATTCCTGCGTCTTACTGTGGTTTGTTTGGTTTAAAACCAAGTCGTGGACGCACCCCGTGGGGGCCACAACTCAGTGAAGCCATGCATGGTGCAGCGATGCAACATATTTTAAGTAAAAGTGTACGTGACAGTGCGGCAATGCTCGATGCAACGCATGGCGCAGATGGTCATTCACTTTTCAAAATTGAAGCTCCTGAACGCAGTTATTTAGATGCAATTCAGCAAGCGCCAAAAAAATTAAGAATCGCATATTCGACCCAATCTCCGATTGGTACAGCTGTTTCACAAGATGCCATCAATGCCATTCAAAAAACCGTACAGCTTTTAGAATCTTTAGGGCATGAAGTGGTTGAAGACCGTCCTGCTATTGATGGCATGCAATTGGCCAAAGATTTCATTACCACATGGTTTAGCCAATTTGCTTATTTAATTGCTGAAATTCAAACTCGCCTGCCAAATCATTCCGATAATTTTGAGCTAGACTCTTTGGCTTTGGCTGCCTTTGGCGCAAAAACCACGTCAGTAGATTACATTCGCAATTTGAATAATTGGGGGGTATATGTCGCACAAATGAATCAATTCTTTGAGCGTTATGATTTATACCTCATCCCTGCAACTGCCTCAGTTGCACCAAAAAATGGCGAAGTTAAAACTCCTGCATGGCAAAAACCAATTTTAAAAACACTATTACATGCAGGTAAAGCACATTGGTTAGCGCAAGGTAAATTGGTCGATCGCATTGTCAAAGAAAACCTAAAATGGGTGCCATTTACTCAACTTGCCAATATTACTGGGCTGCCAGCAATGTCTGTGCCATTGTATTGGAATAAAGATAACTTACCATTGGGTTCGCAGTTTATTGCGCCTTTTGCACGTGAAGATGTGCTTTTACAACTGGCTGCACAACTTGAAACGGCTCAACCGTGGTGGCATCAATACGCTAAAATCCGTATTTAATGTAGCAATCAATTAGTAAGAAGCAAGCAAACTATACCCATCCAACTTTGCTTGCTTCTATTTTTGATAAAAGAACGGTATCACTGCAAAATCACCAATCTAGGCTTTGGTATCACTCGACATTGACTGCGATTCTAATTGCTTTGGCAATCCCCAAATAAAACACAGACCAACGAGTGTAGATAATCCTGCAAAAATAAAAATCCATTCGCCTGAAACAATATCCCAATAATGCCCTGCCAAAATACTCCCCAGTGCAACACCTAAACCCCACATGGTACTGTAAAGTGCTTGCCCACGACCTTGTTGCCCTGCAGAAAAGTTTTGAAAAATCACCCGCATGGCAATGATATGAAATAATCCAAAACTAAAGGCATGGATGCTTTGTGCAAAAAAATGTGCAAAAAATATGGATGGAAATAAACCAACTATCACCCAACGTAAGCCTGTTAAAATTAAACATACGGCAACCAGTGAACGCCAAGACCAACGCTTTAAAAACAAACTCGCATAGGCAAACATAATGATTTCAGCAACCACCCCGACAGACCACAATAAACCGATCTGACTTGTGCTAAATCCTGCCTGACTTAAAAAATTACTATAAAAACTATAAAATGGTGCATGCGAAAACAGTAAAATCAATTCAATTATAAAAAATGAATAGACTACTGGGCGCTTTAAAATAGGCAATAAGGGTTCAAGTTGTTTTTGTGCAATGGGTGCGGAGCTTGGTTCTTGAATACTGAATGACCATAGAAATGCCAGTAAAGAAATACTGAGTAGCAACATCGGTAACATGGAGATTGGTATAATTTCTAAAATAGCACCTATGCCAAAAACCCCGACAATAAAACCTATAGAACCCCATTTACGCACTTTGCCATAGAGTTCTGCACGTTTCTCGCCCAACCAAAACAAAGTCACGCCTTCAAATTGTGCCAAAATTGCATTTTGAAAAAAGCTAAAAATCAGCATAAGTAATGCAACAGACTGAAAGCTATTCGGAACAATAAAAATCAGTAACCAAATGCTGGCTTCCATCCAAGTTGCGATGCGTACCAAAAGCATCCGTTTGCCTGATTTATCTGCAATCCATCCCCAAATAAAAGGCGCGAAAAATCGAGTTAAAATGGCAATGGAAGATAAAACACCAATTTCCTGATAATTAAAGCCCTGATCTTCTAAGTACAGGCTCCAAAAAGGCAAAAACGTCCCAACAATTGCATAGTAGAAAAAGTAGAATCCACCTAAACGTGTCGATATATTCAAGGCTTGCATCAATGTATATTTCCTTGATTTTTCAAACACATAAATAAGTGCATTATCTGACCTGATCTAAAATTTTAAGACAACCGATATATTAACACTGTAGTACTTTAATTTTGAGTGATTGGCTGATTAAAACGAAAAACCCTGAAAATCAGATCAAATTTTCAGGGTAATATTGAGAAAATTTCTTAAAATTGTTTAGCCGCAAGAAGCTTGTAGAATAATTTTAGTTTTCGGATCGACCACCACAGTGACTCGATTCATACGATAATCCATTGTTACAGGCTGACCTGGTGTAACCATTCTCACAATTTCAGCTCGGGTAAGCGCTTTAATTTGTGTTTCAGTCAAACCTGTTTTACCAACTAACTGCGCAGCAGATTCTGGGACACAATTTTGCATGGTCTGTGGCACCTGAGTTTGTTCATTGATAGGCTGATTACTACACGCAGCTAAAGTTGCCACACTTAAAACAGCCAAAACACTATATAACTTTTTCATGTTGATACTCGTTTTTAATTTCTTCAAACCAACTCAAAATAACATAACTGATTAAATATGCAGTAAATTTACTGAATAAAACTGTGATGATAGTTTTATTGATCAAAATAAATTAGATGTAAGTTTGGATTAAGTTTAATTCTCAATCACACTTAAACTCAGTTTCATCCAATCAATTGCCTGTTGGCGACGCCCTTCTAAAGCATTCCATAGCGTATCTTGCGATAATATAAAATATTCCCCTTCGCGGCAGCTAAGTTCAGGCGCATTTTCATAGTCCTCAAGCCATTGTTCACTTTGATAATAGGCCTGTAATTCTTGCCAGAGCTTTTCTGCAGCTTGCCATTTTTGCTGCGCTTCTCGCATCTGTCGATGTAAATCATGCCATTGCTCATATTGTTGCTGTAAAACCTGAGCATCGTACATTTTATTTTTACTCATAGCTGAAATTCAAAAATTAAGATGACATGAGCGTACAATAATTCAAGATCAAGGAATGTGAGTGTATGTAGGTTTTATTTAAAGAAACATATATTGCTATATTTTTTTGCATTAATTTTTAAAGAAGACAATTCCTGATTTATTTAGTCAACTTTAGCTTCATTACTTTCAGTAAAATTTAGTATAAAAGTGTAATTCCATCTTTTTATCAAAAGTTAAAGTCATTAGTATAAGTTTGCTTCAATTTTTTAGAAAAGGTACAAAAATGAAATATTTTTTAGGGGCAACATTACTTGCATTCGGTTTAATGGGATGTAACTCAAATTCGAATAATGAAGTGAGCCAAGAAAAAGTACAAAGTAATGCACCTGCAGAAACACAAGTTATTTATTTTAATGGCCCACAAGACTTAACCATTGAATTAAAATCTTCAGATAATTTTGAAACTGCAGAAATGGTAGATAATTCAGACACAGTTTATCATTTAAAACGTGCTGTATCTGGTAGCGGTATTTTACTGAGCAATGATGATGGTGTATCTATTCATTTTAAAGGTGGTGAAGGTGTACTTGAGTTAGTCAAAGATCAGCCTATTAATATTACTGAATTTAAAAAATAGATTTTTTGCTGATTTTAGGCATACATAAGGACGAAAGTAATAATACTATTGGTAATTACATAGTCGAAGGCACCAAGCCATCAACTAAAGATAAAGTTATTAATGTTGAAACACAATATTATGAAAATCCAGGACATCATGACTTGAAAGATGGAAATATGCCTTATAACTCTACTAAAGCAATAATTCCTGACAATCATGTAAAATTATGGGAAAACAGTGTAAAAATTGATAGTGATCCAAAAAATAGATGGGCAATTGAAAATAAAGATGGGAAGGTCATTTATCATAGGTTTCAAGATGATGGTAATGGCAATTTCCATTGGAATGGTTCGACAAAAGGTATTACGTCCTCAGGAAAGGAACGAAATATCAAGATTTCTGATGTCCCTTCTGACTTGATAAAAATGGTAGATAGCAAATGAATAGAATTGGAAACGATCAAGTTTTTATAGAGTTTGATGGAAATTATCAGAATAGTAATTTCATCCCATTGCGTTTATGTATTGAGGGGGAGTATCTAGGAACTTTAGACTCTCCTACTTATGTGACTAGCTTTATAAATTCACTAAAAAACTTACTAAATGATAATTACTATTATAGCAATGTGATAAATGATGAAAATTGTAAAAAATTTTTCTATCCTAAAGGTTTATTATCTGAGAATTACAGAATCAATTTAGAAGAAACCTTTGATGATTTCAGTAAAAGGGCAGCAAGGAATAATAATACTATTTATTTTACTTGGTTTTTATATGAAGATCATTTTTTTGAATACAAAGATAACATTGTAAATAAGGTAATTTTTTCTAAATGTAAAAGTCTAGATTTACTCAATTTAATAGATGATTTTCTTGAAGTAATTAATTAAGGGGCTGTAGTCGATAAGGCTAAATACCCACCAAAATTAGGAGATGACAACAGCACTCAATGGTCTTTCAGCAGCGATTAGTACAGGGATGGTAACGGTTGCGAAGAAAGGTGGTGGTATTGTTATTGATACTGCTAAAAGTACTAAACGTATTTTAGAGCCTGTAAATTATTTTGTGTAAGTTCGATTTTTTAATCGATCATCGAACGTAATCGTAAATCAGTTCATCGCTAAATGATATAAGTCGCGCTGTTGTGCAATATTGGCATTTGAATACTTTTTATGAGGTTCATTCTTCTTGTAATTCTATTACTGAATAAACCCTAAGTGGCCGACTTGGAATAGGAATGAGTGGTAGGGAACGAATAGGAATAGGTGGTAGGTTTATGCAGGAATATGCACCTTATTTTGATCTTTATAATAAAGGTCACTTTTGTACATAAAAATAATGACTTATCTTAATAAATACTGCGCTAGTCTAAATTTTAGACAAAAAAAATCCCACATGGGAATGTGGGAAAACTAAGAAACTACAGCTATGTTTCGTTCATTTATTTTATCGTCATCTGACCGACAAACAGTGGCATAAAATTACTTTTTTAAGTCTATTTTTCACCTTTAACATATCCCATTGGATCCGCATCGAAGTATACGATTTACACCTAGATTATTATTTCCGATCTAACTCTACTAGACCCTGTCTTGCTTCTGTAATGATCAGCTGAATTTCTTCATTTTGCTTTCTCTTTTGTTCAAAATACACATAAATGCCTAGAGAAAATCCCACAGCTAAAATGATCAGCGTCATCATGATAATTGCATTATGATTCATTATATTTAGCCCCTTTAAACTTCCTCACTATTGTGAGATGCAAGGACTATACACAGCAATAACAAAAATGCTCAATTCCAATAAAGAAAATACACTGTTTTTTTTAATTTTATCTAAGAAAAACACTTTATTATTTAACAATATAATAAAAACCAAAATGTAACACGCATTCAAAAAATACGTTAAAATTCAATTATATTTTGTTCTATCTGTCATGATTTTATTTTTAAGATATTTTAATTAATTTTCTCTCTATCTCAATTATCAGTCTGTTAAAATAAAAATTGATCTAAAAAACATAAGCTTATTTAAGCCATTACAGCCCGTTTGAAAAATGCTAATCTACAAAAATACCAACACAAATATGTGACGTAGTTAGCATTTTTAATCAATTCTTCAATTTTTTCTTGTGATGTGAAATACAATTTTTTGCATCCAGTGACTAAAAAAACACCAACTTCGATACGCTCCACTGATGCTCAATCATTCTGCTGTTATATTGAAGCTCTGACTAATCTAGATTGAAATGACTTTAAATCACCAAAACTCTGACAATGATGGTTTGATGTTCTTCATTTTCCTCAATCAACTGTAAACGCTTTTGTTCTTTACTCACCACTTTCTCTGTACACGACAAAAATAGATAACTCATTGAAATAATGTCACAATAATTGTTTTCTAACGACGAATACTATGACACATCTCAATGAGTTATATCTTATCTTAAACAAATCTCTAAAATGGAACAAGTCACATTTAAAGTGCTTTGCGCTCATCATGCTTGTGATTATTTTAAAGCAAACATGTAATCTTTCTTCTGCATCTAAAGCCTTGCCCATCAAGTGTTTACCACAATCATTTTATCGACGTATGCAGCGCTTCTTTGCAGGTCAGTATTTTGATTATCGTCAAATTTCTCAGTTGATTTTCAATATGTTTTCATTCGACCAAGTGCAACTGACTTTAGATAGAA
>NZ_VPEY01000025.1:0-33821 GCF_013416935.1 Acinetobacter sp. YH1901141
AAACGAACAAATAGAGCAGATAGAATTTGCACTCAACCATCGTCCTAGAAAAACACTAGGTTGGTATACACCGAGTGAAGTTATGGCTGGTTTTTATACTGTTGCACTTGCCGCTTGAATCCGCCAAATAAATAAATTAAACAAAATCAAATTTTTAGGTATTTGTACAACCTAGCCATTAAATACTAGATCGTATCTATAAAAAAACCGCCATGAATGGCGGTTTTCTCAATGACAACTCATGTGTCGCACAATGACAGCATATGTATCGCGTGACGCAGCGCTGTATTACCAGCTCAATGCACCGCCAGTCTGGTAATCGGTTACACGCGTTTCAAAGAAATTCTTCTCTTTACGCAAGTCCATCATCTCAGACATCCATTGGAACGGGTTGTTTACGCCAACAAACTGTTCAGGTAAACCGAGCTGACTTAAACGACGGTTACAGATGAATTTCAAATATTCTTCCATCATACCTGCGTTCATGCCCAATACACCACGTGGCATAGTGTCACGCGCATATTCAATTTCAAGCATCGTGCCTTCAAGAATCATTTGAATCACTTCTTGCTGGAATTCTGCAGTCCACAAGTGTGGGTTCTCAATCTTGATTTGGTTAATCATGTCGATACCAAAGTTCAAGTGCATAGATTCATCGCGTAAAATGTATTGGAATTGCTCTGCAACACCGTTCATTTTGTTACGACGACCCATCGACAAGATTTGGCTGAAACCGCAGTAGAAGAAAATACCTTCAAGTACACAATAGAATGCGATCAAGTTGCGTAGCAAAATTTGGTCGTTTTCAGGTGTACCTGTTTTGAAAGTAGGATCACTTAAAGATTGCGTGTACTTCAAGCCCCATGCTGCTTTACGCGCAACCGATGGTACTTCGCGGTACATATTGAAGACTTCGCCTTCATCCATACCTAAAGATTCGATGCAGTACTGGTAAGCGTGAGTGTGAATCGCTTCTTCAAAGGCTTGACGCAAAATGTACTGGCGGCATTCTGGGTTGGTAATGTGGCGATAAATAGCCAATACCAAGTTATTAGCAACCAATGAGTCTGCAGTAGAGAAGAAACCAAGTGAACGCATAACAATGGTGCGCTCATCTTCAGTTAAACCATTTTCAGACTTCCACAACGCGATGTCGTGGTTCATGTTCACTTCTTGCGGCATCCAGTGGTTTGCACAACCATCTAGATATTTTTGCCATGCCCATTCGTATTTGAACGGTACAAGCTGGTTTAAGTCTGCACGACAGTTGATCATGGCTTTATCATCAACCTGTACGCGAGATGCGCCCATTTCTAGTTCTTCAAGACCAGGTGCAACGTCCAATTGATCTAGAGCGTTAGATGCTCTTGCCAACGGATCGGTTGAATCTGTTGCTCTACTTCTAGGGGCTGCAGCGGGTTGTGCAGCTGCCACAGGCGTCTGTGGTTGCTCTGCATGAGATACCATCTGCGTATCATGCGCTTTTTGCGGCTCGACGGGCGCAGACTTGTGTTCAGGAGCAGCCGGTTTTTGCGAATCATCTTCGAAATCGTCCCAACTTAGGATAGACATATCAATTCTCTCTTCGTTGCTTTATATCTTTTATGGACATCCAGCTACGCTGAGATGTCTTAATATACGCTTAATTTGTGAAAGCAAAATTAAGTTTTGCTCATCTTGGTCTGAAAAATGTACATTCCGACCAATTTGCTCACGACTTATTTTGCTTTCGCTGTTGTTTTGCCGCTTGTACCCAAAAGTAAGCAATTGGTGCGTAAAACAACACTACAAAGGAAACCAGCAAGACCGCGAGTCCTAACATATAGTTGTGGGTCATGTGTGGCATGGTGGATTCCTTTTAAGTTTTATAAAGTGAATCTTAGCCAAAGCTAAGATTCACAGCTAAAGTCATTTTTTAGATGATTTAGTTGGCTTCACGGTTTCAATTACAGTAGTTTTTGGATGTTTTTTAGCATACTCCAAAGTTACGTATTGACCTGTGATTGCACTACGAGCAGCTTTATTAGCCATGACTCAATACCTCACGGATACAAAATCAAGATGACTCTTACTGGCTCAATAGATAATTCAATGTTAGAATCTCTATCGCATTCTCATATGCCAGCCTCGTCGTGACCATCTTGGTATCACTTCGAGGTTGAAAGCCTTCTACGAGTTTTGATCGGCCTGTAGAGGGCTTTTTTATTGCCTAAATTTTTTAAATCTCCTAAATCCCCCTTTTGCAAAGGGGGGTACTCCAGCCATTTGCTTCGAGGAATCCCCCCTCCTTTTAGGAGGGGTTAGGGGAGGTCAAGTGAAGCTTATTGGCATTCTGCTTATGTTAAAAATGTATACATTGGATAAACTTCCTAAATTACAATTAGATACAATAGTATCTACACTAAAAATAGTGAAAAAATGTATACATTTTTTCATGCCAATAAGTGAAGAAACTTTCTTTAATTAAAAAGCACCTTCTACCAACAAGCTTCAGTATCTTGTTTGGAACTAAATAGTGGTTCCATTGCATTGATTATATAGAACACATCATATGGTGTATAGGGTCTTGAAAAAAACTATATATTGTGTTGGTCGATAAATTACACTTTGAGAAAACAATTAAATAACTTGGGCAATGTAGAGTTTTAAACAACTTTCATATAGTAAGAAAGATACGGTGCTCAAATTGTGTCATCTCAAATAATGTATACGAATTGAAAAAACAATAAAAGTAGTAAAGTAATTAAAAAAAGCGATTGATTAAGAAATTTATAGCAATAAAAAAGGACATATTGTATGGGTTGATATGTCCTTAATTAGAATAATGATTTATTGGACACTATAGACCTCTTGCGAAAGTATCGTTTTACCAAATTTTTGAATTGGCTAAAACCTTATAAAATGTAGCTTTGGGCTGTTTAAATTTTGACTAACGCAAGAAGTCTTATGTATGCATCCTAAGCAAAATCGTCAGCTTAATTATTTTTACGATTGAAGCATAACAGTAGGTATATATTGCCTATCTATCCAATCATAAAGTTGAATATCACAAATCCCATTCAAACGATGTCCCAAGACCATCGCAAATACTGAGGGGGCTTTAATAAAGAGATGCAACTTGGACAATTGATTGTTGGATTTGAAAGAAACTAGAGCTGATTTAGTCTCTCTAACTGCAAGATTCAGAGTTTCAATGCTATCAATCACATTGGTGCTTTCTAAATTCAATCTAGGTAATCCTTTTACGTCAAGACTAGCAGATTCGATATCGTTACCTATAGCGGTAGGGAATCCAATAGTAATAATCGCTTCAGTTTTGCCTTGTTGTTCAAAAGGCTCTATTTAAGTAAAAAAATTTCCTTCATGTTGCTGATGATTATTAGTGCGGTAAGAAGTACCGTTATGTTTTCTCCTCAAATTAGAATTCGTGTAAAGAAAATGATCTCAATTGCAAATTTGTTCCGCTTAAAGGAAATAAACGAAGCTGAAGCTTTAGATTCTCTTCTTTCAACGATAGATGGATTTAAGAAGTTCACATAAAACCAATCAGCCTTTGTTCTTCAGCTCAGATATGCGAGCGGGAAACGCCCAAAGCTTCTGATGAATAGCCACCGATTTTGTAGACACCATTTAGTTAGATAATGGCAGAGGACTTTTACAAGTTGGCTGCCTATAATGGATGCTTAACCTCTACTTTTAACTTCGGTTATTTATGGGAGGATTACCCAATTACACCTAAATACTTACTACTTCGATTATTAAATGCATTTAAAGTTCCTTCCAAAATATTAACAGCATGTTGATTTAACTCGTAACTTTCAATAGAACCAGATTTATAATGGATGGAGTAATTATTTTCCCTATCAAAATTAGTATAAATAATTTGCTCTGCATCACATACTATTGCTAGATTAGGGTTATGAGTAACCATAATAATTTGTCTAGTCTTTTTAGCTTCATTAAGAATAGGAACTAACGAGTTTACAACAGTATCGTTATCAAGGTTTTCTTCAGGCTGATCTAGAATGATAGGTGTTTTATCTTTATCTACCAATAAATAGAATATCAATAGCAATGCACCACGTTGTCCAGGAGATAACTTTTCAACTTCTACATTTTGAAAACGTAATGAGTATTTAGATTTAATAAAGTCTAATCCGTATATAAAATTATAAACATCTTTCGGAGTAATATTTTTTTTCACCATCTCAGAGATACCAATCTCCTCATTAGCTTCATTTAATTTATCAATAAGCTGTTCTATAAAATCAATGACTCCTTCCAGTTTTTCTAAATCTTTATCTTGAGATAATTCTTCTAAAGTATGTTTAATCCTATCTGGCGTAAAATCCAATCTACGTTGCAGAATATGAGAAGTTAAATTCTCAAGAAACTCTTCAAAAGAAAAATTTAATTTAGATACAAACTCGAACTTATTCTTTGTATTTATAAAATTATTTTTTTCAATTGATTTCTGAACAGGCTCATAAAGCGACTCTCTTAGTAACTTCTTTGACTCTAAGATTTTATATATTGAGCTTGCGATATTTTTACGCTCATTTTTTTTCTCTGCTAGTTGATTAGGCAAATTATTAAATATTGTAATTTGATGCTGTATCCCATGAAGTGAATCAGGTATAAGTTCATCACCTTCTAACTGTTTTTTCTTCACTTCCCAAGTTTTAAGCACCTCAAGGTAGCTATTATATTTCTTGAATGGCTCTGATAATTCACTATTTATTCTCTGGATAGTTTCATTACACTTCTTAATCGAGGACTCCAATGTACTAATTTCTTTTAATTTGTTAGGGATTTCTTTTTCTAATTCAGCTTTCATACCTAATACTCTTTCCAAATTTGTACTGAACTGAATGATGTTATTTTCAATTCCAAGATTTTCTAAATCTTTACTTATATCCTCATTAAAATCCTCAATATATTTTATTAAAGCATCATTTTTTTCTATTATCTTATTCGTAATTAATATTTTTGCTTGGCTTTCTTTGATATTATCTTTCAAAGTATCAATTTTTTTTGAGAATCCAAGTACTTTTGAATTGACAGATTCCATCTGAATTTTTAAAGCTGATTGCTCTGGAGTTAAGTTTTCACTAGGGCATGGAACTTCAACAGGCTTAATAGATTCATGATCTTGAAGTTCTTGTAGCTTCAATAATCTTTTGTTTTCCAAAAGTTTTCTTACCTTTGGCTGTGATTGAGCTTCGTACGCTTCAATTTCTGAATTTAATTTGTTTAATTTGGCTTTCAATAAAAATAATTGATCATTTAATGAACTTTCTTTTAATTTGATTAATTCTTCAAGATCCGAGCAACCATTTTTTTCTTCCTCTGTTAAATAAGAGAATATAACGGAATTCAATTCTTGTTGAAATTCATTATCTCCATTATCAGGATTACATAGTTTTTCAAAATAAGCTTGAGGTATGTAACGTACTCTTTCAGTACTTTCATGATCAATACTAGCATCTAAAGTTTTTGTATCTTTAGTACCGTTCAACCAAGTTAATGTAGCTTCAAAATCTGATGCAAAACCACCTTTGCCTTTAAATCGTCCTTCTTTAAGGAAGGAAAAGTAATTACTGCTAGATTTAGAGTTCCCTAATAACGAAATAATATCAGCAAGAGCACTTTTTCCACTTCCTTTTTTACCTATTATCGCCACTAAATCATGGCTTAAATTTAATTTAGTTCCATCAATCCACTTGTGATTACACACAGCTGTAGGTTTTTTTACAACTTCAATTTGATCAATAAAGTAACTACCTTTTCCTTTTTTTAACGATTCTTTTTCAGGGACTTCCCCCACATAAATACGATTTTGAGGCTCTAAGGTAGCTTGGATTAGACCAGTAAATGTTGGATCAGCTTTAATCCATGTAAAACAGTTTCCAATTCTATCTTTATCTGATGTTTTTTCTGAAAAATTATGAGCATCACTACAGTCAAGTAATAAATCATTGACGCCATGATCTTGTAATTTCTGCTTAGCTTTATCAAAAGCTTCATAAGATTCTGCTGAAGTGAAAACGATATTTGCCTGATTAATTAGATGTTTTTTGACAGCTATCGAAGCATCAGTCCACTTGAGCTCATCCCATTCTGTTTTTCCAATAGCAATTAAATATTTCCCTTTAAAACAACTTTTATCAAGTACCTCAAGAATTGACTCCGAATGTAAGTTTAAATTATTAAATCCTTCAATTAGATCTGACCCATATTTATGTAATTCTTCATGAGGAACTGATGACTTAATTTGTCGACCCAAATCTTCGACTGATTCTTTTGTAATACTTTGGTGCCATGGTTTTTGTTCTTTTTCTAAAATATATTTCGCTTGTAAGCTATTTAAAAATTGAGATTTTATTTGATCTAAAGGTAAATTTTGTTCATCTGAGAAGATGACATGTAAATTTATGCGATTAAGCTTTTTAAACTCTACACCTGCAAACTCATGTAATCTAAATTCAACTACTGGCAAAATTAAATCAATATTTTTTAGTCTTCCTGAATTTTTTTCTTTTAAAACACGTTCATATCCATCAATAAAGAAATAGTCATTAATACCTATAACTTTAAACTCTTCGGGTAAATTTTCTAAATCCGTTATAAATTTTTCCCAAGTTGCCTCATTATTACCACCATATTTTTGATCAAGAGAAGCAGGCGTGTGTATATGTAAATCCCATTTACGCCATTCTGATCCTTTATTAAACATATTTCCCCCTAAAAAAATAATTAATACAAATTTAAATCTATGCTACTGCTTTATTAAACGCTTCAACCACATTTAAAATATTATCAGCATCACCACCAGTAAACACACCATCAATCCCCTCAAAATGGATTTGACTAAAAGGTGGCTCGTAAAGCTGCTCTGGCTGTAGTGTTCCCCGAATGGTTAAGTGTTCAATGACCATTTCAACAAAACGAATCTGTTTTTCATTATAGGTTGTACCTTGCAAATACTTAGAGAAAGCCGCCTGTACAGCTTGGCGATCCAGTCCAACCAATGAACGAATAAATAATGGTAAACTTTGCTCTGTTCCGAAGCATTCTTCAAACTTTTCTTTGCTTTCAACTTCTTGAGCTTCAAAAACAAATCGCTCAAGCTCTTTTAAATCGGTTGGGGTTAAAGCTAAACCTCGTTTTAATTTGGCAATGGTAATGTGGTTTTCATTAGCTTTAATAAAACTCTCCACACGCTTGCGGTATTGCGCAATATTTACCCCACTTGAAACCACTGGAATATCAACTTCAGTTGCTTCACCGATTTCATCATCTAACATGGAATACACAATCGTAGAGGTTGTTTTTTCAATGAGTTTAACCAAGCCACGGATACGTTTACGCATCGACTCAAGCATAGGGACTGTAATTCCTTCCCAATAGGCTTCAGTTTGTATGTCCTGAATTAACTTAATCTGTGCTGCGACAACAGGAATATTCTCTTTGCTTTCCAGTTTAGAAGCGATTTCAATCACTTTATTCGCATAGGCAAGTACCGCTTTGGCATCCTTATTCAACACAGCAAGTTCAATGTTGTAGCACAACATATCAAACAGCTTGGCTTCTAGTGTTTCTGCTTCTAGTTCATTTGGAAGTTTAGAAATATGTTCTCGCAACGTACCAATAGCAAGATCATCTAAATTGTTCCATGCCTCATCTTTTTGGAATTGCTCAACATACTCAAGCTCATCACGAACAATAAAATTATCTTTGTTCATTGATTTCACTTCAGTTTGTAGGCTTTGTTGTATGTCTTGACGGACGGCTGCCAATTCTTCAGTTTGATAGTCTTGAGCATTCAACAAACTCAAAAGATTTAAACGTGCCTTAAATAGTCGTTGCCCCAAGGGTTCAGCAGTAGATACAGGCGCACCATCAGGATTTTCGTTGAAATATTCAAAGTTTGAGCAGTAATCAAAAATATAGAATTCTTTTTTGTCCATTCCTGGGGCAAAGAGGTCTTTGCAAAGCCGTGTACCACGACCAATCATCTGCATAAACTTCACTTTTGAGCGTACAGCTTTGAAAAAGACGAGGTTGACCACTTCAGGCACATCAATGCCTGTATCGAGCATATCGACAGAAATAGCAATTTGTGGATCAGCCAGCTCTTTCTTACTAAAACTATCAATCAGGCTTTGTGCGTACTTGGTGGAGTGCGTGATCACACGGGCGAACTTACCATCATATTGTGGATAGTTTTTATCAAAGCGTTCTGCAATGAAATTGGCGTGGTTCTGATTGACTGCAAAGATGATAGTTTTACCCAACATATCTCCACCTTCAACCTTGATGCCATTTTCCATCAAGTGCTGCAGCATTTTTTCTACTGTGCCTGTATTAAACAGTTCCTTATTAATTTTTGATGCATTTACTTCTTCAGGTGCATCATCACCGCCCCAATCCAGCTCATTCCAGTGTTCTTTTTCTTCTTCGGACAACTCATTAAATTTCACACCTTCACGCATGAACTTTAAGGGGACTGAAAAGGCTTTAGGTGGAACTAGATAACCATCGGCAATAGCTTGGTCTAAATCGTAATAATCTGTCGGAACACCACTTTCCAAACCAAAAAGTGCATAAGTATCACGGTCTACTTCATCGCGTGGGGTAGCAGTTAAACCAACCAATAAGCTGTCAAAGTATTTAAAAATCTCACCGAATTTTTGGTACACGCTACGATGGGCTTCATCGACAATAATCATGTCAAACATGCCTGTACCGTATTTACGTGTGCCGTCTGCATTCACTTCATCAATCAGTCCCATCATGGTTTGATAGGTAGATAAATACACCCGTCCATTTTGGTTTTTGCTGTCTACTAAATTAACAGGTGCAGAGTCAGGTAAATTTGCTTTAAAAGCATTGGTCGCTTGTACGACCAATGAGGTACGGTCAGCGAGGAATAAAACTTTCTGAACAGCATTGGCTTTCATCAGTACATCAACCAACGCAATTGCGGTACGGGTTTTGCCCGTACCAGTTGCCATAATTAGTAAACCTGCACGTTCTTTACGCTGAAATGCGGCCAAAATCGCTTTAATGGCACGGGTTTGATAATAACGCTCAACAATTTCCGCATTGATCGGAAAGCTCCCCAAATCTGGATTGTTTTTGCGTCTTTCAATTAGGCGTTTTAGTTCAGCCTGCGTGTAAAAACCATGCACCAAACGTGGTGGACCACCTTGCACATCATTCCAGATGCGGGTTTTATAACCGTTGGTGTAGAACATTACAGGACGTTGACCTGTTTGCTGCTCCAAACAATCTGCATAGAGTTTTGCTTGTTGCTGTCCCACTTCAGGGTCAACCGATGTACGTTTAACCTCTACCAAGGCTAAAGGCAAGCCATTGGCATCATACAGTACATAATCGACAGCACCTTTACCTGATGGGCTTGGCATGCCTGTAACTGGAACTTCCTCTCTTGCAGTTGTACCAATCTCCCAACCAGCTTCTTCTAGTAAAAGATCAATTTTTAGTTTGCGGGTTTCGTCTTCTTTGTAGTCGGTATGATCAGGAATCTGACTATTGGCAAGTTTAGCCTGTTCAACTTCAGCACGTTTTTGAGCACGTTCAGCATCAATATTGGCAAGTAGTTTTTCGCGTTCTTCCAAACTTGCAGATAATTCAAACAGCTGTTGTTCACGTTCACGCAAGGCTTTGTGTTGTTCTGCAAATGCTTTTTCTTTGGCTTCTACTTCTTTTTGCAGTTGTTCCTGATTCGCTGCCATTTGCTGTGTTTGGTCAGCATTTGGAATCAGTCTAGGATTGAATAAAATGGTCTGAGAGCGATCTTTTGATGGTGAGCCATAATTACGTTCAAACCAGACATAGATCAGGAACAGATGGCTAATGTGTTTAACTGTTTCTTCAGTCGTCAGTTGTTTGAATTTTTTACCGTGTACCGCACTGTTACCCACCATGCGGATGTTATCCATTTTGTCCCAAATGTAGGGTGGGATAATTTCCTTGAATTTTACATCGGTGATGAGGTTATAGAGCGATGGGTCATAAGGCTGAGTGAGTTTTTTATCGTATTGATATAACCAAAGAACAAGGTTTTCCAGCGATGTTCTTGCTGCAGCAATGGCAAATTGTGGGGAAATATACACAAGCTTTTCAGCTTCTTTTGCAGTGAGTGCTAGCTTGCTAAACTCAGGCTCTAAAAACTGAAAGTTGCTCATGTATATACCCTCAAAATATTTTATAAATTTCCGCTAAATGCTTGGTTTTGTAATGATATAAATAACTGATTTTGTACATCTAGTTGTTTATAAAGCTTTTGTTTTTGATCTTCAATGCTTAAAGCAATTTTAGACCATTTTTCCTGTAACTCTTTTGGTGGAACAGGAACTTCAATGATACTTAGCTTTCCAAGATATAATCCTGCCTGTGCAGCTGTATTTCTGCTATTTAAAATCTTTTGTTGCATATAATCTGAAGCAAGGAGATGTAATAAATATTGCGAAATTACAGAATTATTATCAGGTTTTAAGAGCGCAACACTTCTTGCAAGAGAAAACTCTTCCATATCAGGAACAAGACATAGTTTACCTATTGTTGCTCCGACACATACAATCATTAGATCGCCAAATTCAGGTGAACATCTTTTATAAATTCGTTGGTGATCTTCTTCACTAATGTATGAAACTTCAGTTATATCTAAAGTCATATTTTTAGTGATGTTTCTTGCCATTAAATAAAGTTTTCCTGATTCTAAACGTTCAACAGTTCCATGCTCACCATCAGTAATTTTAGTACAAACTTGTTTTAAGGATTTAATTGGAAATCGATTTTGGTATGTATTAGGATCGCCAAACATATCAATAAACGTGGCTTGTAAAAGCTGATCTAACTTTTCAATCGCTTGCTGACGTTTTTGGCGTAACTCGTCCGCTTGATCTAAAATAGAGGTAATTCGGCGTTGTTCTTCAAGTGGTGGGAGTGGGATTTCTAATTCTTTGAGAAATTTAAAATGTCTACTATATCCAGCATCAGGAATTTTGGCATATCTTAAATAATGATATAAATATTTGGGATCACAGTCATCTTTAGGCTTCAAGACTTTGACACCATCTGCTCCCATTGCAAATGGAAAATCTACAAATTTAATAGCTTTCGTATGATCACCAAAAATTACTACAGGTAAATCAGTACTTTTTACCAAGTACTCTTGATCATTTATGTAACCTGCAATAAATTTTTTACCTTGATCAACAACAGGGTATTGCCCATCAAGCAAAAAAAGTTCTTGGGGAAGCTTTTTATTTCCACCTGATTTATCTTGAACAATATCAGTAAATTTTTTTAATCGTAATGTCACTTAAGCATCTCCTTAAGCGTAACCATTCCTTTTAAAATATCCTGCTCAAGTACTTCTAAATCCGCCAAAATTTTACTTGGTGCTTCATATTCCACTTGCTCATACACCACTTCTTTATAACGGTTAATCGACAAGTCGTAACCATTGGCAGCAATATCGGCTTTATCCACCAAAAAACTTTGCTCAGTCGCTTTACGATCTGCTTCAGCATCCAAATTTTTAAAACGGGCAAGAATGTCAGGAATATTATTATTTTCGTGTTTAGAGGCATCTAGCTCATTACGCTTATCATCTAGCGAATAACCATCTGCCTGCATATCGTAGAACCAGACTTTATCTGTACCACCAGATTCAGTTTTGGTGAAAATCATAATTGCAGTAGAAACACCTGCATACGGCTTGAACACACCAGAAGGCATAGAAATAATCGCCTCAAGCTTTTGTTCTTCTACAATCTTTTTACGCAAATCCTTATGTGCTTTAGATGAGCCGAATAACACCCCATCAGGCACAATAATTGCTGCACGACCACCTGTTTTCAGCAAACGTAAGAACAATGCTAAAAATAGCAATTCAGTCTTTTTGGTTTTAACAATCGCCTGAATATTTTTAGCACAGCTTTCATAATCCAAACTGCCTGCAAATGGAGGATTGGCAAGAATCAAACTAAACTGACTTTCAATATGTGAATGTGCTTCGCTTAAAGAATCACGGTTTTCAATACTTGGATTTTCAACACCGTGCAGCATCATATTCATAGAACCAATACGAAGCATGGTGCTATCAAAGTCATAGCCAAAGAAAGTTTCTTCACTAAAACGCTTTGCTGCTTCAGGTGATGCAAAAATTTCTGTGCTGTGATGTTCATTTAAGTATTCACTTGCAGCAACGAGGAAGCCTGCTGTACCACAAGCAGGGTCGCAAATGGTATCGGTTGGTTTTGGCTGCATCAACTCCACAATCATCTTGATGATATGGCGAGGTGTACGGAATTGACCGTTCTGACCTGCAGATGCAATTTTACCAAGCATGTACTCGTAAATATCACCCTTAGTATCTTTATCATCCATCGGCACTTCAGCCAAGAGATCGACCACTTTCGTTAAAAGTGCAGGTGTAGGAATAGTGAAACGGGCATCCTTCATGTGATGGCTGTATGTGGTGTCATCTTCATTGCCAAGATTTTTAATAAACGGAAAAACTTCATTGGCAATAATATTGTAAAGCTGAGTAGGATCACCCAAGGTAGTGAACTTTGACCAACGCAGATGATCTTGCTCTGGTTTGAACACTGGTTTTTCTATTGTTATTTTTAGACGATTGGCTTTGCGCTCTTTTGTAATCTGAATTTCATCAAGTCGGCGAATGAATAACAAATAGGTCATCTGCTCCATCACTTCGAGTGGGTTAGAAATACCCCCACTCCAAAATGCATTCCAGATTTGGTCAATTTTGCTTTTAATTTCGCCTGTAATCACACCGATGACTCTCAAATTTCTTTGAGGATATTGTGGTAGATATTAATAGAAAAAGCTATTGTAATTAAATGAGATGCGACATGGTTTGGCGTGAGAAATTTAAGGCAATAACTCTTTAGCATCAATCTGAAGCACAGAAGCAAGCTCATAGAGTTTTAAGACAGTGATGTTTACTTCACCACGTTCAATACGACCCAAATAACTACGATCAATTCCACATTGTAATGCTAATGCTTCTTGGCTAATTTTTTTCTCCGCTCTTTTTTTTCGTAATAGTCGACCAATTTCAGTAGATAATTCTGACATTTGAAAAATTTCTCAAAAAACAGAAATATCACCAATTGAGGATTAAACATCCACGGCTTATAATCCTCATTTTCATTATGAAAGAGGTCTAAAATGTTGAAATTGAATATTCCCTTAGCCGAAGATTTCGTTGAAATAATAAAAAACAATGAAATTAAAAATTGGGAATCAAAATGCTTTTGGTTAATTATTAAACAATCAGATCGACCACGCATTTTAAGTATGAAGAGATTACGTGAGCGCATGTACACAGCAATTCAAGTATTATTGAAAAATGATTTTTTGGTAGCACAAAGATCACTATGTAATAAAAGATTATATTTATATAGTGAAACGCCAAAATTAAAAGAACTGCGAAAAAAACTGATTGATATTGATGAAAACAACCCACTATTTACCCAAAAAAACATTATAAACAAAGAGTTAAGCTTTCTAAAAAATCAGGTAGATTTTATTAATGAATTGGCAGTTTCTTACCCTGAATTTTGTGATTCAATTCAAAAATATAAAGAAGAAATTGATTATCAGATTAATTTTTGTGAAGTAAAGATTAAAACAATAAATAGCATTATTAAAATATATAATGGAAGATTATAAAAACCATTATATATAATATTAATATAATAAAAACAATAACTTACAATAAAAAAATGATTGATTAATCCTGAAAAATATTCTATTTTTTCGTCAACATCATTCAAAATTCACCCGATATGATCAAATCGATTCAGCAAGTTAGAGATGAGTTTTCAGCAAATGGAATTTCCATTGCTGAATGGGCAAGAGATAATCATTTTTCTCCAGACCTAGTTTATCGAATTTTAAAGAACAATAGAGTTCCGAAACGCGGTGAAAGCCATAAAATTGCAGTGAAATTGGGTATTAAGGAGCAAAAAAATATGAATTAATTTAAACTTTTAATTATTCTTTTTTAGTGCAGAAAGTATAAAGACCCATGCTGTAACATGAGTCTTTATGGATTTGTCTTTTACTTGAAGGTGCAAGACAAATCAATTCTAAAAGACATTGATGCTTTTATCAATGTTTAGGGTGCTTTCTGCTTTTAATTTTTACTTGATTTTCATTTAAATGAATTAATATGTGCAGTGTAAATTAGTTGCAAAAGTTGTAGATGATGATTCAGGTATTCGTACAGAAATACCAATATTACTTGATCATAATAAAGAACCAATAAAGCCTATAGTTCGATTTCAGACTTACTGCAAAAAAGTGAATTTAAAGTTTAATTATTAACGAAAATTTTTCGTAGAATTGGTTGGTATTGGTCTATCTAGTTCCTCTAGAGTGATTCCCTTATTTGCAGCATTTGTAGCCCAAACAACAAATTTTTCGTTGAGTAGGTTATTGTCATTTTCTAATCTGTTTATGGTTGCTTCTAATTTTTTAATTTTTTCTAAAGCTACTTGTAGTCCCTGATTGCTGAAATTGCTATTCCCATCTCTGTCAGGATTTTCTGTCCATCTTCTTTTATCCCAACTATCTTTGAACCTCGGATGTCTAAGTAAAGCCGCTTTTGTATACTTATGGCCAAGATCTATTTCAAGCATTGCTAAAAATCGGGGCCAGGTCAGTTTTCCAGTCCATCCATCAAGTAACTTTAAAGCAATATCAATTCTTTCTTTAGTTAAACGAGGTGCAGTAGTCATATGATATTTTGATCCTGGGAGATAATTTTAAAATTAGGATTTTAATTTTGCTCTAACGTTCTTACTGCGAAAGCTAAACCAACTTTAGTTTGATGATAGTCTGATGAATCTGCTAGGGTGAACATAGTGTTATTTGGCACACTATCATCCTCCAAAAATGCTTTAATTTTCTGCCAACGCTCTAGTTTAGGTTCATTGACATCAATCCATCTTCTTGCACCTGTATGCCCATCTTGTTCAGCTTCTTTTGCATCAAGTAAGGCTTTTTCAAGTATTTGTACTTGATAAGATGCCTCTCTTCTATGTTTCTCATTACCTTTCATAACGGAAAATTCACCGCAATTTCCACAGTCTTTATCTTTAGGACAGGGGGTGAGAGAATAGTCATGCCGACAGATACCATACTGAGTTATGTGAATTGATCCTAATTCTATTTTTAGGGCTTCCTCGTAACTAATAGAGTTTATTTTGGCAATAGCTTGTGCTTTTTCTTCTAAGCTCCCTGTTTGCTTGATCGCCTCAACCTGATTCTCCAGATCTGTAAAAGCTTCAATAATCGCTTCTTGAGATAAATGATTATAAACATCATTTTGCTTAACACTTTTTCTTCCTGACCAAAATGCAATGAGTTCCTGAGAGAGTGCTTTTGCTTGTGCTAGGGTATTAAGCAAGTGTCTAAATTGGTGTGATGTAACATACATCGGTTTTTCATTAGGAAATTTCTTATCATTTCTACTGAAGATTGTGCGACCGTCAGGGTTGCTTCCTAGTTGTTTATTAATCCTATCAATATCCATGGATTCAGGTACATTCAGAAGTGAATCAGCGGTGGGGCTTAAGATATTTTTAGGTAAAACAAATAATGACTCATGCCAATATTGCTGTGATCTGCCATCAAATATCGGGAATGTTTGAGGTAGTTTGCTAATTATAAAGTGTTCTATTTCATCAAAACTATAAAGATTTACCCAAGGACTTTTTACAAACATTCTACTTTTATCACTAGTCCATCCTATTGGTTTAGAAAATCCATATCTATAAGCATGACATGCTTTAATGGTATTTTCCTTTCCTAGAATTTTGGCAACCTCCCATAAAGTAATTGACTGATTTCTTAAATGTTCAAGATGAGGCGGAAGGTATAATTTATTTGGATTGTCTTTATACCATCGCGCAGCTTCGCGAGCAGGTTTGCCAATTTCAATTAAGTAATTCACAGCATCAGTAGCTAATTCTTCGTATTCTTTATTTACCGCAAATTTGGTTAATGGATCTCCACCTTTCAATGGACGCCATTTTAAACCCATAATTTCTATATCACCTTGAGAAGCCTTTGTGATGCAATCTATGGATAGGGATAATATTTCCGAGCCTCGACTTGGGGCAAACATTGCTAAAGCGACAAAGCAGGTTACTATTTTATCTGGGATATGGTTACTTGAATGATGGATTTCAGCAAGTGCCAAAATTTCCTCTAAATGAGGTATTTTTGATTTACTGCCTTCAGTATGTTCTTTTTGTGTACGATCACTCCTTGCAGGTGCTGTATATGTAATTGTTGTAGACCAATTATAGATCTTTGTATTTATCTGTTTTTTTACAACAATATTATTAATAATCGATTCTAAATTTTTTGCAAAAACCCATGGATCTTTATATTTAGAGCGTAGATAAGATTCTGCCAAGTTTAAAGTATCACTATTTATTTCACTTACACATACAGGATTATTTTGTTCTATTAAGGCAAACTCTAAAGCTTGAATAGCATAAATAATTCGTTTGTATTCGTATAGTTTTTTTTCTCGCATAATTTGGCAAAATACTGCTTTAGCAAAATCAATTAGTGGCTCTGACATGGAAATGTTGATTTCATTTTTAGATGTTGCGTGGTCAGTGACAGAGCGGAAATAAACTTTCTTTGATTTATTATCGTTAATTTTATCTTTTAAAAAACTTGTAATATCCCAAATGTTATCATTCCAGTCATTGTTAGGAAATATAAAGTTTTTTTTGTTTGTTGAAATAAAAAACTCTAAATTTTTTTGAGACTCTGTGTCCTGAGCAGACTTAAAATTTATAACAGTTGTCATTATTTATATCCCGCTTCTACTAGATTAATAATATCTTTAACAGCCTTGATAGCTTGTATATTGATTTCCTTAATTCTTAAGGTCTGCTCTTTGGCTTGGTCTTCGACTAAGTAATCTAAAAGCTTTTCCCATGGTGCATCTATTAATGGCTCAAAATAGGGACACGTTAAACAAGCAATAGGAGCATTTTGATAGCATTTAGCTTGTGTACCACATGAACCGATTGTTTTGCCTGCTAATCTGAAAAAATCAGCAATTGCGGAGTCTTGAAATTTTGCATCATCTAGAGAGGGGATTAATTTTCCCTTGAATGCGTTAGCAAAAAAACCCATTTCTTCATTTAGGGTATCTTGTATTGGTTTTTGTAGCTCTGGCATTGATGCACGGTAGAAACGGATGCAGCTTAAAGAACGGTGGGTTAGCAGTCTTGCAACTTCCTGATCTGAAGCGCCACTTGCTAAAGCTCTTGTTGCAAGGGTATATCTGAATCTATATGCATTTACGGGGATTTTTCCTTCTAACCTTGAAGAATAAGTGTTTAGATCTTCGAAAATCTGTGTAGTTTTATTACTAATTTGGGTTGGATTTAGTTTGAAGAAATTTGAATTTTCATCAGAGGAGGAATACTGCTCTAGATATTTAATTATACAGTCAGCTAAAATTGTTGGTGCTTTCCTAAGAAAATAACCTTGCTCGATTATTCCTTCTCCTTTGGCGAGAGGCATTTTAATCATTACATCTTTATCAATAACTTGTATGTCCTCAAATTTTAAGCGTGATAGTTGGACTGGTCGTGCTCCTGTTGCGATCATGAACCAGCCTAGTGTGTAATCTTTTAAGCTGATAATATTTTTACTGAATGCCAAGTTGAATTCTGAATGTATGCTTTCTAACTCTTGTAAGGTAAACGCACCTTTTTCTGGATCATTTGCTATTAGTTTAAAATAAGCAGGATTTCTTTCTTCCCATTTAATAGTATTCTCTAAAAAATCTTTGAATTCTGTATCTATTAAATGAGGATAATATTTTGATAAACGTCTTAGTATCGGCGTTATAAAAGCAGTATAAGAGGGATTAATCATCTGAAGTGATTGTAAGGATGATAAATCTAGTATTTCATGATGAGCTTTATTCTCAATATGCATCCAATCTTCAAATGCATATAGAATAGTTGAAATATATCTGATTGAGTGAGTTGATAATAAATCTGCAATAATATTTGAAAAAGCATGATGAACTTTTGATTTTTCAGAAAATATACCAAAATTCAACTTGATTTTAAGTTGATCATGATTTTCTAGTTCATAATCAGAAAATAGTCTTGCATTTATTTGTCTTCCATCAAGTAATATTACAGTTCGTTCTGTAATTGGATTTTCTTTTTCAATGAGATCGTTTTGCATAATTAATGCTCTAATTTAGTATTAATACTATTTGCTAGTAGTTCACCAAGTTCATCCGCTTTTTCTCTTATAGATCGGCGTGCATACCGACTGCTCATTTCTGATATTGAACTCCACCCCATTAATCTATTTCGAATTTGCTTCTCTTTTTCTTTATCTGGTCTCCGATCTTCTGGAATGTTATCTAACATCTCACTAAAAACATCATTCCAGGTTCTTCTCATTGTGTGGGGAGTGAGCTGCGCATAGATATTGGCATGTTTCCTTAATGTTCTGAACATTAGATTGATTGCATCATTTGATAAATGTTGACCTGTCTCGGTTGTAAATAGATAACCATGTTTTCTATTTTTGAACGGGATTTTATTTAAATGCTTTGTAATATAGTTATGAAAATATTCACAGGCCTTGGAGGAGCACTTAACGTCACGTTCAACAGTTTTAGAAACTCGAATAGTGATGGTGTGCTTACTATAATTAAAGTCTTCTATCTTTAGATATCTCAGCTCGCTTCTTCGCATTCCTGTACTTAGTAAAATTTCATAAATCAACTGATTTCTATGCTTTAAGAATTCATTTCTGAAAGGATTATCTGGGTGTTCTGGATCTATGATCTCTAGCACTGTATTCCGTTCCTTAGAAGAAAGCCCTTCTGGTGCATCTTGATCACCTTTATTGGAAACTCTTGGTCCTAGTGAACTGAAGTAATTTAAACGTTGCTCAAAGTCATTGTATTTATCTTTGTTAAGACGGTGTTTAGATCTTTGGAGCAGGAACTTAAGATAATTAAAAATTGTCTTTATGCGATATGAACCTTCTTCTGCTGAAGTTGAGGCTTTTGATTCTTGTTTTAATTTAGGCATGTAGATGAGATTTTCAATTTTTTTTGCAATATTCTTCGAATTTATTGATGGTTGTTCATTTTTCTGGGCCATCATTCGATCTTGATGTTTTCGATTTAGTCTAAGAAAAAAAGCTAAATCTTGAAGTTGTTCTATGGTTAAAAAATCTGAATATAAGATGCTATCTTCTAAAACTATATTATTTAATGATGCCCATAAATGAGCAACACCAATACATCTTAATGCTTTATCCGTTGTGCTAACTGCACGTCCTAAACTTCTAAACTTAGTCATGGCATAAACATTTGGATAGAACAAAGGAATTCTATCTTCATCAATAAGTACTACCATTGGTTGTTCATCACTTGCAACAAACTCTTTAATGCTTCTTTTTATCATAATGTATACGTTTTCTGATTATCATATCCCATAACTTTATTAAATATAAAAATATACCCTTTGTAAAGAGCTTAAGCTTAAGATTTACAAAGGGTATTATTTAATTATATATACATTTCAATATATATCACTGTCATTGACACGCCTCACAATCAGGATTATCAATACTACATGCCATTGGCACTGGTGCTGCTTGAGCAAAATCTCCATCAACAGCTGCTGCCGCTTCTGGTGCAGGAGTTGCTACAGGCGCTGCCGTAACAGTTGCAGGTTTTACTGCGTTCAATGCACCTGTGTTAATGGTTGATTTCTCTGCAGATGTTGCACCTAATGCACGTAGGTAATAAGTCGTTTTCAGACCACGCAACCATGCCATTTTATAAGTCAGGTCAAGTTTCTTACCGTTTGCACCTGCAATATACAAGTTCAACGATTGTGCCTGATCAATCCATTTTTGACGACGTGATGCTGCATCTACAATCCAGCGTGGTTCAACTTCAAACGCAGTCGCAAAAATCGCTTTCAATTCTTCAGGAATACGTGAAATTTTTTGTACTGAACCTTCAAAGTGTTTCAGGTCATTGACCATTACAGAATCCCACAAATCACGCGCTTTCAATGCACGAACGAGGTAAGGGTTGATTACTGTAAATTCACCAGACAAGTTCGATTTCACATACAAGTTTTGGAATGTCGGCTCAATAGACTGAGAAACGCCACAAATATTTGAAATGGTTGCAGTCGGTGCAATCGCCATCACATTTGAGTTACGCATACCGTCTTTTTGAACTTTGGCACGTAAGCTGTCCCAATCCAAACGCTGTGTACGGTCTACTTCAAACATACGTTCTGGACGCGATTTCGCCACAATGTCTAAAGAGTCAATTGGTAAGATGCCTTGATCCCACAATGAACCTTTAAATGTTTCGTAAGTACCACGCTCAACCGCTAAGTCGCTAGACGTTTGAATCGCGTAGTAGCTGATCACTTCCATAGATTCATCGGCAAATTCAACTGCAGCATCTGAACCATAAGCCAAGTTCATCTCATAAAGCGCATCTTGGAAGCCCATGATGCCCATACCTACAGGACGATGTTTCAAATTTGAATTGCGTGCTTGTGGTACAGCGTAGTAGTTGATGTCGATGACGTTGTCGAGCATACGTACTGCAGTTTTAATAGTACGTGCTAATTTTTCACGGTCTAACACACCACCTTGAACGTGTTGCACAAGGTTGATTGAACCCAAGTTACATACCGCAATTTCATCTTGGTTAGTATTGAGGGTAATTTCAGTACATAAGTTAGATGAGTGCACTACGCCAACGTGTTGTTGCGGTGAACGTAAGTTACATACGTCTTTGAATGTGATCCACGGGTGACCTGTTTCAAACAACATTGACAACATTTTGCGCCATAAGTCCTTCGCACGAAGTTTTTTATGCAGCATGTTAGTTTCTTTGGCAATGCTTTCGTAGTACGCATAACGCTCAGCAAAAGCTTCGCCCGTCAAGTCGTGCAAGTCTGGTGTTTCAGATGGCGTAAACAATGTCCATTCTGCATCTTCAAAGACACGTTGCATGAACAAGTCAGGTACCCAGTTGGCTGTGTTCATATCATGGGTACGACGACGGTCATCCCCTGTGTTTTTACGCAGCTCTAGGAATTCTTCGATGTCTAAGTGCCAAGTTTCTAAGTACGCACATACCGCACCTTTACGCTTACCACCTTGGTTGACCGCAACAGCTGTATCGTTAGCAACTTTAAGGAACGGAACAACACCTTGAGATTTACCGTTTGTTCCTTTGATGTATGAGTTCAAAGCACGTACTGGCGTCCAGTCATTGCCTAAACCACCTGCCCATTTAGACAGCATTGCGTTGTCACGCATTGCACCATAAATGTTGTAAAGGTCATCAGAAATTGTAGTTAAGTAACAGCTTGATAACTGTGGACGTAGCGTACCTGAGTTAAACAGGGTAGGCGTAGAAGCCATGTAGTCGAAGCTAGACAATAAGTTATAGAACTCGATTGCACGTGCTTCACGGTCATCTTCATTAAGCGCCAGACCCATTGACACACGCATAAAGAACAATTGTGGAAGTTCAAAGCGTACGCCATCTGAGTGAATGAAATAACGGTCAAATAAAGTTTGCAGACCTAAATAGGTAAACTGGTTTGAGCGTTCAGGCTGAATCGCTGCAGCAAGTTTGGCAAGGTCAAACTCAAGTAAGTCTGCAGAAAGCAAATCAAGTTCTACACCTTTTTTCAGGAAAGTTTCTAATGCTTCGCCTTCAGGTGTATCTGTTGCCAAACCTAAAAATTCTAAGCCTGTTGCTACCAAGTCATTACGCAATAAACGCGCAGTCACATAGGTATAGTTCGGCTCTTGCTCAATACGGGTACGAGTCGCCATCATCATGGTGGTTGAGATGTCAGACTCTTTTACACCGTTGTAGAGGTTTTTCACGGTTTCATCAATGATGGCATCTACATCAATGCCTTCTAAACCTTCTGCCGCTTTATTCACGGTTGCTTTTAACGCACCTAAATCTAGTGGTTTAAGCTGACCGTTTGCATCAGTCACTTGTAACGTCGGGTGATGGTTTTCACCTGCTTGCTTACGCGCTTCTGAGCGTTGTTCACGGTAGATGACATAAGCACGAGCAACTTTTTGCTCGCCTGTACGCATGAGCGCAAGTTCAACTTGGTCTTGAATTTCTTCAATGTGAATAGTTCCGCCAGACGGTAAACGGCGGTTGAATGTGTTCAACACCATTTCAGTCAGTTGTTCGATCCGATCATGAATGCGGCTTGAATCGGCGCTTTGTTGACCTTCTACAGCCAAAAACGCTTTGCCAATTGCAACTGCAATTTTTTCAGCATCAAAAGCGGCAACATCACCAGTGCGTTTAATCACTTGTAATTGACCAGGGGTTGAGGTGATTACGCTCATGTCAGCATAGCTCCATTGTCATCTATTGTTATGTTTATGGACCATTAAACTGGGCAAAACTTAGGCCGCAGTGATTGAGGGATAAACACAAGACTTAGTGGTTTAAAATTGAATTGAACACAAGATACGGGAAAATTGAGGGTAGATCAATATTGACTTTTTCTTTTAAATTTTGACTATTTTAGGATTCAAATTTATCTCAAAAATACCGAATTTTGTCCTTTCGGCTATAAGCCTTATCAGACAAGGGCATAGCATAGCAAAGCTCAGAAAAACTGCTTATAGATAACCTTGTGGATAACTTGAAAAGTTAGGAGATAATTTTTCCAAAGGCGGCAAAGGCTTGATCTAGTGCAAAAAATACCCATTTTGTAACTTTATATTTCTTAAATATGTTTAAAAATCACCAAAACTAGAAAAGTGCTATAAATTCAATGCTTAATAAAAATATAACAAAATAATACGCAGATGTATCAGTTTGGTGAACAGTATCTTGTTTACAATGTAAACGTGTGTATATTGCAAATTATATCAAGACCTATCTCTCAGATTTTAAAAGGATAGGTCGAATCCAATAAAGGGACAGGTTATGAGTCAAGAAGAAAAGTTACCAAAAATTTTAATTGTTGAAGATGATGAACGCCTTGCACGACTTACGCAGGAATACTTAATTCGCAATGGTTTGGAAGTTGGGGTAGAACCAGATGGCAACCGTGCGATTCGCCGTATTATTGCCGAGCAACCTGATCTTGTGGTGCTCGATGTGATGTTACCAGGTGCCGATGGTTTAACCATTTGTCGTGAAGTTCGTCCACATTATCATCAACCAATTTTAATGCTGACTGCGCGTACTGAAGATATGGATCAGGTGCTAGGTCTGGAAATGGGTGCAGATGACTATGTTGCAAAACCTGTGCAGCCGCGTGTGTTGTTGGCGCGTATTCGTGCTTTATTGCGCCGTACCGACAAAGTGACTGAAGATGAAGTGGCACAGCGCATTGAATTTGATGATTTAGTGATTGATAACGGTGGTCGTTCTGTAACTTTAAATGGTGAATTGGTTGATTTCACCAGCGCAGAATATGACTTGTTATGGTTATTGGCTTCAAATGCAGGGCGTATTTTATCTCGTGAAGATATTTTTGAGCGTCTACGCGGCATTGAATATGATGGTCAAGACCGTTCAATTGACGTGCGTATTTCACGTATTCGTCCAAAAATTGGCGATGATCCTGAAAATCCAAAACGTATTAAAACTGTGCGCAGTAAAGGTTATTTGTTCGTTAAAGAAACCAACGGCATGTAATACGCTTTTTTCTGAGTCAAATACTGGCTCACATATAAAATAAGTCACATAGGACGGATTTTGTGCTTAAACACAGTATATTCTTGCGCATATATGCAGGATTGGTGATCTTAGTTGCAGTAGTTGCCATTTTGGCGTACTTATTGGTGCAAATCATCAACTATCAACGTGCGCAAGAATATCGTGAGTCTTTAACTGATGGTATGGCTTATATTATTAGTGAAGGGATTGCACGACAGCAAAACGAACAGCAAAAGAAAGACTGGATTTCTGATGCATCCGATTTGCTGGAATTGCCCATCTACTATGTGCAGGCAGACAAAGTAGATTTGTCGCGCGCAGAGCTTAGACGGATTAAAGAACGTAAAGCGGCTGTGCGCTATAATGCCGAAAATATGATTGCCTATATTATTTTGGGTATGAAAGATGATCCAAATCATTATTTATATATCAAGGCAGATAAAATTACAGAACGGCAAATGAAAGCTTTGCCGATTTTTGTTTTAGATTATTTGGTGTATTACCCGGGTCAGGAAAAAGAATATCTAGCCAAAATTCAGCAGCACTTTTCTTATCCGGTCAATATTAAAAATATTCAGGAACTGCCACTCGATTCTGAACAGATTGGGCGTTTAAGACTCGATCACAGCATTATTTTATATCGTGACAATGCCACCGTGCGTGGTACAACCATCTCGATTGTGTCACCGATGCCAAATTCACCCTCAGAAGTCTTGGTTTTAGGGCCTGTACCGTTGTTTAACTGGATGCCATTCCAGTTGGCAGCAGGGATTACCTTACTGAGTATGTTTATGTTGAGTTTGGGTGTATATGGTCTGATTTTGCCAATGCAGCGTAAAATTCGTGAAGTGAACTATGCCTTAAACCGTACCAAATCGGGTGATTTAAACATGCGTTTACCCGTAGATGGTGCCGATGAAATGGCAAGTTTGGCATCTAGCTATAACAGCATGTCAGACCATATTCAGCGTTTGATTGAAGCGCAGCGTGAGCTGATGCGTGCGGTATCGCATGAACTGCGCACACCTGTAGCACGCATCCGTTTTGGCATGGAAATGCTGGCAGAGGAAGATGACTACGAGTACCGTTTACAGCAAATGGAAATGATTGATAAAGATATTGAGGCACTGAATACCTTAATTGATGAGATCATGACATACGCCAAGCTGGAACAGGGCATGCCATCTTTAGAAATTGAAAAGATTGTTTTACTGGAAGTCTTGGAACAGGTTGCCACTGAAACTGAAGCCTTAAAAACCCAGAAAGATATTCAGTTGATTGCCCCACCTGTGACTTTGGAAGTGGAAGCTGAACGCCGTTACTTGCACCGTGTGGTACAGAACTTGGTGGGCAATGCAGTCCGTTACTGTGACCATAAAGTCTTGATCAGTGGCGGTATTAACGAACAAGGCATGGCCTATGTTTGTGTGGAAGATGATGGGCCGGGGATTCCCGAACAAGACCGAGAACGTGTATTTGAAGCCTTTGCTCGTTTAGATGACAGCCGCACCCGTGCTTCAGGTGGTTATGGTTTAGGTTTGTCTATTGTAAGCCGCATTGCTTATTGGTTTGGTGGCAAAATTGAAGTCGATCAGAGTCCGAACTTGGGTGGTGCACGTTTTATGATGGTTTGGCCTGCCAAACGGTTTAGTAAGGCAAGAAAAAAAGCCGCAGCAGAGAAAGAAAAAACCACCGATTCATTGACTTGAATTGAGTGCACCAAAACTAATTTTAGACATAAAAAAACCAGTGCAATTCAAGGCACTGGTTTTTTTTAATTGCTTTTTTATCTCTATGCAGATCAATCTACAGCTTAGTGCGATTCTTTATATTGCTGATCGGCCTGTTCAAAACGGTCTGTCACTTCATGACTTGGCGCTTTACCCAATAAACTCACCACGACAATCGCAATCCAAGAACAGACAAAGCCTGGAATAATTTCATAAATACCCGTATCTGCCCAAAGGTTTTTCCAAAGAATGACCATAAGTGCGCCGACAACCATCCCCGCCAATGCACCATTTAAAGTCATGCGTTTCCAGAACAAAGACAAAATGATTAGTGGACCAAATGCTGCACCGAAGCCTGCCCAAGCATAAGAAACCAATCCCAAGACTTTTGATTCAGGATTACCCGCCATCCAAATAGCAAGCAGCGCAATCATGAGTACCATGCCGCGTCCGACCCACACCAATTCATTTTGTGAGGCATTTTTACGCAGGAACGATTTGTAAAAATCTTCGGTTAAAGTACTTGAACAGACCAAAAGTTGACAGCTTAGGGTACTCATCACAGCAGCTAAAATTGCAGCCAGTACCACACCTGCCACCCACGGATTAAACAGGATTTTGGTCAATTCCATAAATACTGTTTCAGGATTGGCATTGACCACACTTGCCAGTTCAGGATGTTGCTGGAAGTAGGCGATACCAAAAAAGCCCGCAGCCACCGCACCGCCTAAACATAAGGTCATCCATGTCATGCCAATACGACGTGCATTCGGAATAGACTTGACTGAATCAACTGCCATAAAACGCACTAAAATATGTGGCTGTCCAAAATAGCCTAAGCCCCATGCCATGAGGGAAATGATCGCGACCCAGCTTAAATCTCCGACTAAATTCAGCGCCTGCGGACGAGCCGCTTCTAAAGCAAGTGTGACTTGGCTTAGGTCAGAAAAGCTGAGTAGGGTAATGATAGGGGTCAGCAAGAGCGCAAAAATCATCAAGCCAGCCTGAATGGTGTCCGTCCAGCTGACTGCCAAGAAACCACCAATAAACACATAGCTGATGGTGGCAATAGCACTAATCCACAATGCAGTGCTATAAGGCAGATCAAACATACTTTCAAATAAGCGCGCACCTGCAACCATGCCCGAAGCACAATAAATCGCAAAGAAAATTAGAATTACGCAGGCAGATACAATCCTTAAAATTTTTCTTTGATCATTAAAACGGTTAGAAAAATAATCAGGCAAAGTCAGTGCATTGTGCTGTACTTCGGTGTGTACTCGTAAACGACCTGCCACCAAAAGCCAGTTTAGCCATGCGCCAATAATCAGACCAACGGCAATCCACATTTCAGACAAACCTGAAAGATAAATGGCACCGGGTAAGCCCATCAGCAACCAGCCACTCATATCGGATGCGCCTGCAGAAAGTGCAGTGACAAAACTGCCAAGACGACGACCACCTAAAATGTAGTCCGAGAAATTTCGAGTCGCGCGATAAGCCAATAAACCAATGACAATCATGGCGACAATATAAAACAGGAAAGTAATAATGGTGGGGTTGAGTGCGCTCATACAGTATCCATTTGGGTTTTGGACAGTCGATTAAAATACAGACCGCTGCTAGATGTGAGTCACTCAATTTGGTGAGTGCAGAGATCTCATCTGCGGTGCTGATTTCATCAAGAAACGCGAAATTTAACCATACATTAAAAAATATTTCAGATTTTTTTCTGAATGGGCATAAAATAGGCAGCTTGAAAGCTGCCTATCATCTTGATGTTTATCTGATTTGCTTATGGATTATTGCGACCCATAACACCACGAATGGTATTCAGGACATCTGCAGGTAAGACCACAGTTTTGGCATTGTTGGATTTCGCCATATCTTGCATGGCTTTTACATATTGCTCACCCAATAAGTACGCCACAGGAATTTCTTTATCACCTACCGCAGAGCTGACCATTTCAATGGCACGTTGAGAAGATTCTGCCAATACAACTTGCGCTTCTGCATCACGACGTGAAGCTTCCAAACGACCATCGGCTTCTAAAATAGCCGCTTGTTTTTCACCATCGGCTTTGGTTACGGTAGCACGACGCTGACGTTCTGCTGCAGCTTGTTCTTCCATAGCTGCCTGCATGGTATGCGATGGTTTAATATCCTGAATTTCTACAGTTTTAAGGGTAATTCCCCAGTCTGAAATATCATCAGAAATGGCTGCTTTGAGTTTGGCTTTGATGTGATCGCGCGAAGACAAGGCATCATCCAAATCCATTTCACCCACAATAGAACGCAATGAGGTTTGAACAAGGTTTTGAATCGCCCAAGTATAGTTTTCAATGCCATACACTGCTTTTTCAGGAGTCGTGAGATTAATGTACGCTACCGCATTCATGAGCAGAACTGCGTTGTCACGGGTAATGACTTCCTGAGATGGAATATCTAATACAATATCTTTGGTGGTGACTTTATAGGCCACTTCATCGACATAAGGAATGACGAAGTTAAGTCCCGGTGCAAGCGTGGTGTGGTATTTACCCAGACGTTGCACAATCCACTTATAACCTTGCGGAACAATTCGCACGCCTTTAAAAATGGTAATTCCAACAAAGGCTAAAATCGCTAAAACAATAATAGATCCACCAGACATTTTAATTTCTCACTTTTTCGTTGTCATGTGCGCTGTGATGCGGCTGCACCACCAAATCATTACCCAAAATATCAATCACGCGAATACGATCTCCCACTTGCACAGGGCTTGTGGTGCGGCAGTTCCATTCGTCTGAACCAAGTACGGGCATCGGGAAACGGACTTTAATTTGATCATGTTCCAAGTTGGTTTGAATAACCATGCCAATTTGTCCAATAGTGGCTTCGCGTGACAAGCCTGCTTTGGTTTTATCGGTAGATAAGGGTTTGATAAATTTAAACCACGCCAAGGTACACAGTACCGACAAGATAATCCACATCACCAATTGGGTAGTGGTACCCATCATGGGGAACATCCAGTATAAAATACCGACCATGACTGCCCCAATGCCAAACCATAAAGCGGCAAACGCAGGCAAGACCAGTTCTGAAAGCATTAACAGAACGCCTAGTACAAACCAGTGCCAAGGTTCAAGAACGAATTCCATACATCTACTCGCGTATTTTTACGATTGGTTAATTCTAATTGCTTAGAGAAACGCATCGACTTAAAAAGATGCGCTCTCATCACTTTAACAGATCAATAAGTTTATGAATATTAAAAAAATCACTGAATCCTAAAATTTCGGACGCGGTGCAGGTTTCAGCGCGGCAGGTGATTTTTTAAAGTTATTGATGGCTTGCAGAATTGCTTTGACCTGTAATTGTGCGGCTTTTTCACCTTCTAAAATGGTTTGGTTACTGGCTTTTAAATCTAGAGTACCAATATGTCCAACTTTAGGTTGAATCACAATATTGGCCTGCGCCAATTCCTGATTGATACTTTGCTGTCCCATAATATTTAAAGTTTGATCGAGTAAGCCCCACATGCTGACAGGTTGATTGCCTGTCGGACGTGCAGAAATATCCACCGCAATGACTAAGTCGGCACCCATCGCTTTAGCCGTCTGTACGGGAATTGGGCTGACCAAGCCGCCATCCACATATTGTGTTCCGCCAATGGTGGCAGGTACAAAAACATTCGGAATACTGCAAGAGGCGCGCACGGCTTGACCTGCATTGCCTTTAATAAAGTCGGCTTTACGTCCATTATCTAAACGTGTGGCAACGGCAGCAAAACGAATTGGAAATTTTTCAATCGGTTTATTGGCTACGTGTTGATTGACAAAGTCTTGTAACTTTTGACCTGCAATAAAACCCTGACGGTTTAAGGTTAAATCACGAATGTCGGATTCTTTAAAGGTTAGGGCAATATGTTGGAGCTGATAAGGACTTTTACCACTGGCGTATAAACTGCCGACAAAGCTGCCTGCACTGGTGCCTGTGACAATTTTTGGTTTAATCCCGTGAGACTCTAAAACTTTAATGACGCCAATATGTGCAAAACCTTTAGCACCACCGCCACCCAGCGCCAGTGCAATTACAGGTTCACGTGCTTGGATAGGTGTGGTGCTTGGCGGTGTTTTTGTTGTTTTGTCGCAGCCAGCCAAAGTTAGAGCTAGTACGCCCACTAAAGAATAACGAATCAGTTGCATATCAAATCTAAATTTAGATCAAAGAATATTGCGCCCATCTGAACAAAAAATAGAAACTTTGACTAGCCCTTTTTCAAAAGCTTTTGTAACGGTTTTGCCAACCAATGTGGATTTTTAGCCGAAAACTTGCCGTGATATTGCGTATAAATTGCATCTAAATCTTGAGCATAATCGCCCGTAGGATGAAACACGCCCAAAATATGAATGGTTTTGTGTGCATAATCAAAAGAGAACATCACAATTGGGATATTGGCGCCGTAGGCAATATGGTAAAAGCCACTGCGGATATTTTCGGCTTGTTTACGTGTGCCTTCGGGCGCCATACCAATCCAGATTTTTTCTTTTTTTCGTACAATATCAATAATATCTTGGGTATGTCCTTGAGGAGAATGGCGCACCACAGGAATTACCCCAATCCAGTTTAAAAGTGGCTTGAGTGGGGTTTCAAATAAAGTGTGCTTACCAAAAATAGTAATTTGAATACCTAAACCGAGTAGGGCGGTAAAACCATGCCACGCATCAATATTTGACGTATGCGGTGAGATAATAGCAACTGCTTTGGGCAAGTTGGGAAATTCGCCCACCATTTGCCAGCCTTGCGCCAAAAAAATATTTTTAAATAAAGCACGACTGCTGGCTGTTCCACGTTGTGGAACTTGGTCGGGTAACTGTGGAAATTGCCGTGCACTGCGTGCAAAAGGATTGGTGATTTTCATGAATGCGATGTCATCCTGACGTGCGTGATTAACAACAATAAATACCCAATATCATGACGCATGAATCTAAATCTATTCAAGATATTAGACTTTCGCTTTGTCTGATTCATTGGCAAAATAGTCGAAATCTGAATGTGAAAGTGATGAAAAATAACAATCCATTATTCAAAATTTTAGTGTAGTACTGCGTTTTTTTGATCTTTTGCCCATATCTAAATTGAGATGCTATGCCCAATTTGCGCCAAACTTATTTGTTGTTATTTTCTCTGTATTGGGCGCAGGGCTTGCCTGTTGGTTTTATGACCCATGCCTTGCCTGTAGTTTTACGTGCGCAAGGTGTGTCTTTGGCACACATTGGCGGTTTTGGTTTGTTAATGCTGCCGTGGTCAATCAAAGTTTTTTGGGCGCCATTGGTAGATCGCTTTGGACATTCATATTTTGGGCATTATCGTAGCTGGATTTTGCCGTGCCAGTGGCTGAGTGTTTTGGTGCTGATTGGGCTGTCCTTTTTACCGATTGAGTCCTTAAATCATCCTATATATTTGTGGGTGTTTTTTGTGGCTTTGCTCGGTATGAACTTGGTCGGTGCAACCCAAGATATTGCCACCGATGGTTTGGCGGTCAATATTTTACAAGCCAAACAGCAACATTGGGGTAATATCTTTCAGGTGGTTGGTTCACGACTGGGCTTTATTGTGGGTGGTGGTGCAATTCTGTGGGCATTGGATTGGCTAGATTGGCAAAAAACTTTCTTAATTTTAGCGGGATTGGTGTTTTTAAATACCTTGCCAATTTTAATGTTTAAAGAGCCACAACATGCTGCTAAACAAGTGCTTGTTCAAGCTCAAAGTAAAATGTCATTTCCCGCACGCCTTGCTGCGATTCGTGAATATCTGCGCTATTTTGTTGAAACGCCTGTGTTGTACGCATGGTTGTGGGTGCTACTCAGCTTTAAAATTGCCGATGGTTTGGCTGGTCCCTTATTAAAACCTTTAATGGTGGATTTAGGCTTAAGCTTTTCTCAAATTGGCATTTACGTGACCATGTTGGGGGCAATGGCCGCTTTGTTGGGTGCAGGCATCGCAGGGTTGATGCTGAAATGGTGGTCTAGAGCGCATGCCCTCATCATTTTTTCTGTGCTTAAAATTTTGAGTTTAGTGGCCTATGCTTATTTGGCTCATTTATATGAACAGCAAGTTGATGTGGCGCACTGGCTGATTTATAGCATTAATGCTGCGGAAGATTTTTGCTCTGCCATGTTACTTGTGGTGATGCTGACCTTGATTATGCAGTACAGCCGTAAACAATACGCAGGGACTGACTTTACATTTCAGGTTGCGATTATGGCGACTGTGAGCGGGGTACTTTATACCCTGAGTGGAGTGTTGGGCGATGCTTTAGGCTACGCGAATTACTTGCTGTTGATTTGTATTGTTGCGATTTTTTGCCTTATACCGATCGGGAAATGGGCAAAGCTTGTGAAAAGCGTTCAATCATCAGCACTTAAATAAGAAGGTAGATCATCAAGACAGGATGACAGACCTAAACCACGTTAAAAAGTCATTGCGTGGAAAAAATAAAAGCGACCCTTAAAGAGTCGCTGGAGTATAAAAGGTATCCACATTGAAGCAAATACCGATCTGGTTTTTGTATTTTTAAAAATTATTATTTGCGCTTTCAGTGCTTCACTTCGGCAGCGCAGGCAGTATAACTTTAAATTATGACAATCCTGCGACAATTTAAGTCGCATAGAGGTGTGTTGCAGCTAAAATCAACATATTCTAGCTGCGATATGCAGTATTGATTGCCAGTGTCCATTGTTGGTGATTACAACGCGGACAGGCTTCATTGGCGTGTTCAAGTAAACGGACATGCCCACAATACATGCAGGCATAATATGTGTTTGGAGTTGTGCGGTACACGGGTTGGCAAGCTTTAGGAAATAAGGGTAAACCATAGCGTGTGGCACCGTCATGAAAAAATAACATGCTGAATTTGCCATCAGTTTCTAGTAAACCGACACGTACTTGTCCCAAATGCTCCACACCTTGTTGGCGCATTTCGGCAAAGAATTCATCATGCGACATTTTACCGTACTTAATTTTTTCTAAGACCAATTCACCATCTTCTACAATATATAGCGATTTACCTTCAATCAAATCTTCAAAGGGTTGATATTTCATCATGAGCCATGTGGTCAGGCGATACATTGCAATCACCACAGTCATCACCACCAAGGCATGTACCAAAGGTAAATTTTCAGTGAACATGGGGTCGCCCGCAATAGAACCGAGCGATAAAATAATGGCCAATTCAAAAATAGAAAGCTGGCGTACTCCGCGTTTTCCTGTGAGGCGTAAAAATAGAATAATCATGCCAAACATGAGTGCAGCACGAATCATTAATTCTGCAACAAATGCCCATGTAGTATCGTGAATAAAGATGGTGAACCAATCCATAGGATGTCTATTTTGTTATTTTGATGCTTGATACTATGCTTAAATTGAGTGGGCAAAATAGTGGTTTTGAGTAAAGAACTGCAATTATTTGAGTGGTTTAGAAAAATAAATTTTTGTCTAAAAACTACAATTAAAAAAAATAATGAATCAGAAGATGAATTCACAACTATTACAATTTGCCAAACCTATGCGTCATGCTACTAGAGATGCAGAAAATTTGCTGTGGCAACTACTTCGTGCCAAGCGTTTTATGAATCTTAAATTTCGTCGTCAGCATGTGATTAAACCTTATATTGTGGATTTTTACTGTTATGAAATTGGCTTAGTGATTGAGTTAGATGGCAGTCAGCATGGAATGGATGATGCTCTAGAATATGATACTGAACGGACTAAGTTTTTAGAGGCTTTGGGTCTGAGCATGGTTGTGATCTTGAAACTAATAGAATATTAAGCAGATTGATGATCTTGTGATACAAATTGAGATTCAAGACTAAAGTATGATTTTATATAAAAGGTTTGCTTGTGAAGTAAATAGTAATTTTCCATAAAAAGTATAATAATTGAAAGTTGTTGTGGGGGAATAAAAATGGAATATAAGTTAGATGGTAATTGGAAAGCAGGATGGGCACTTGATTTACATACTATATCTAGTGTGAAAAATGCTAATGGTGGTTTTGATAATACTTATACAGATATTGGCTATGCCTTAAACCAGTTAAAGTACCATCATTCTACAGAACAACTGAATTACTTAGGTAATAGATTAGTGACATTTATGAAAAAGAGATGGATCCGTAAATTTGAACAACTCCTATAAGTGATATTCTGCTCCTCAAATGATGTTATAAACATCAATATATGGAGTATTTTATGGCACGTAGACCAAGAAGAAATCATTCAAATGATTT
>NZ_VPEY01000026.1:0-33769 GCF_013416935.1 Acinetobacter sp. YH1901141
CAAACTCTTCAGTTAAAATCATTTTGAAGTTTTAATCTAAACTTCCAAATCTGGCTCATCAATTTTCTGACTTAAATTTCGCTCAAATAAACTTCGAGTAATTTAAACCAATCAATCAATGAAATATCTTCGATTAATCAATCAGTAAAAATCCACACAAGTTGTTCTTCATAATCTCTTAATGATCTTCTCGATGCTTCGTCAGCATCAAGCTAGGTCGGCTATATTACGCTTTATTTCTAAAGTGTCAACTGGTAATTTAAATTATTTTAAACTTTCTTTCTAAAACCCAACCCAATCGATTTCAATCAAGTCATTGTTTTATCAGAAGTTTTAATCTTCATCACCGCCGATGGATGTGCATTATAGGGCAAATATTTCGCCATGCAACCCCTCTTTTTAAGTTTTATCAGTTTTTTAGTCCGAACGGTTATTTATTCAGCAAAATCATTTAGATCTGTATCATTCTTGCTCAAAATTAGCAGTATGCTTATTTTCCAATATTAGCTACACTACTTTAATGTTCATTCGTGTTGTGTTGAAATGACTCAAAATTTAAAAATAATAACCTTGCTGTCATTTGTAGCAATGCAAACACCTATTTTGTATGCTGCACCTGCATCAAATCTTTATAACACTACATTCTCCATTTTAGCGTATGCAAAATGGCAAGCTAGCACGCCCAAACTTTGTGTTGTAAATCAAGATAATATTGCACAACAATTCAAAAAACATGCCCCATTACATAATAAATATGACATTCAACCCATTCAAAGCCATGAAATATCTAAAAGTAATTGTCAAATATTAATTTTTTCTACGCTTTCTGCTGCACAAGAACAACATACCTTAAATACTCAAGTTCGATTTCCAGCCCTATCTATTAGTTTAAACAATCTGGAATGTGAAACTGGCAGCGCTTTTTGTCTTTATAAAAAAAATGATAACTATGCTTTTAAAGTCAACATGGAAAGCTTGACTCAATCTCAAGTGCATATTGATCCGCGTGTATTACTGCTTGCAAAAACATCGGAGTCAAACTCATGAAGCAGTTATACTCCCCTATTACTTTGCATCAATTATTCACACGCGCACAACTCACTATCTTTGCTCTGACTTTTACAATTTGTTCAATGATTTTTCTGGTCATTTCAACCTACACCATGAACACCTTCGCAAAAAATAGTTTGCAAAGTTTATCTGCAGCATTAAATGAACGCATTCAGCCTGCAGTGGTTTTTAATGATCAAATGACGCTCAACAAAATTCTCTCTGAACATACGCAGCGTTATTCTATTCGTTCAATTGAAGTACGCTCACCTAAACAGACACGTATTGCCTTTATTGAACAGCAAGGTCTAGAGCATTTTTCAATTCAGGCTTTATTGGACTATCTGTTTTTTAATCATCCTGTTCGGCTGAGTATTGACCATGATCAGCAAAACTATGGTGAGTTGGTGGTGTATGGAAACTCTAGTGACTTGGTCAGTTTTTTTTATAAAATCGTTTTAGGATTAATTTTCGGTTTTATTTTGCTTTTAATTGCTGTGTTTTGGTCAATTAATTCAATTTATCAATATCTCATGCAATCTTTAAGTTCTATTGTCAGCTCGGCACAGGAGATCAGTGCACAAAAAAATTATAAGCTGCGCGTTTCAAGTTCAGATATTCAAGAACTTCATGAACTGAGTTATGCCTTTAATGGCTTACTCAATGAGATTGAACAATCCCATAAGAATTTATTGGTTGAAAATCATAAACTGCAATTTCAGTCGCAATACGACAATTTAACGCAGTTGCCAAATCGTAATTATTTTTATGAAACACTGTTTAAGCTATTTACCCAGCCTTCTGCTACGGCTGCAGTATTTTTTTTAGACATTAATAACTTTAACCAAATCAATAACCAATTTGGGCATTTGACGGGCGATAATATTTTACGTGATTCATCACATTGTCTAATTCAGATTTTGCCCTCACATGCGTTTGTTGCGCGTTTAGGTGGCGATGAGTTTGCAGTAATCTTAACTGGCTCACACTCCACTGCAGAATTAGAGGATTATTGTCAAAAGATTCATGCTTGCTATACCTCTACATTTAAGTATGAACAGCAACAAGTTTCCTTAAATGTCAGTATTGGCGTAGCATTGATTGAATATGCAAAAACTCCTGAAAATTTAATTGCCGATGTCGATCGCGCAATGCTCAAAGCCAAACGTGATCAATCAAAATGGTATATTTCACCTCAATCAAACAATAAACAGGTTCCTTATGCTTAAAAAAGTTCTGATCGGCACACTTATTTTTGTTATGGTTTCACTCAGTGCTTGCATGAGTTTAGGGAATGTCAGCTATAAGCAGGCACGCATGCTAAAACAAGAAGGTTTTATTTTAAGTGATGATGGCTGGACTTTAGCCCTGCCTGAACGCTTGTTATTTGGTTTTGATGAATACGCCATTCAAAACAACCAAAAAGAACGCCTGAACCAATTGGCACAACAGCTGCATAAATATGACTTGGATAAACTCAAGTTTATTGGTCACACAGACAACGTAGGTTTAGCCAGCTACAATCAAACCCTATCGGAAAAACGCGCCCAAAATGTGGCTCAGATCTTTTTAGATCAAGGTTTTGAAAGAAAAAATATTCAGGTGATTGGACGTGGTGCAACACAACCAATGGTAAGCAATGACACACCAGCAAATCGTGCCACCAACCGACGCGTCAATGTGACGATTGTGCCTTAATAAAAAAGACACTAAAACTTTTCTTATATTAAGCCTCATTCTTGAGGCTTTTTTATGCCGACCAATAACTAATATGAAGCCAATTTTAAACCTAACAAGGCTTTCACAAATTTCAGGCATAAAAAAACCGCTTAACGCGGTATCTTTATTGACTTGACCATTTCTACTTAGCATCTGTTCTATTTAAAAAATGGTCGGAGCAGTAGGATTCGAACCTACGACCCCCTGGTCCCAAACCAGGTGCACTACCAGGCTGTGCTATGCTCCGTTTATCTCTCAAAGAGATTGGGGTGAATGACGGGATTCGAACCCGCGACAACTGGAATCACAATCCAGGGCTCTACCAACTGAGCTACATCCACCATCATGTTTGGTTCTTTTATACCAAGCTACCAAAAAATGGCGCGCCTGACAGGATTCGAACCTGTGACCATCCGCTTAGAAGGCGGATGCTCTATCCAACTGAGCTACAGGCGCATGACCGATGATACATAATATCATGCGATACGTTGCCTTGAAGAATTGGTCGGAGCAGTAGGATTCGAACCTACGACCCCCTGGTCCCAAACCAGGTGCACTACCAGGCTGTGCTATGCTCCGATTCATCTCAGCTTTTTGTGTATCGCACATCGTGCGGTACGGTGTGCATTCTAGGCGCGACGCCCGAAGACGTCAACACCTATATTTAAAAAAAATTAAAAAAAAGCTTCAACCGTATATTTATCAAGCATTTTTGATATTTTTCAATCAATTTTAGCGTTTTAAGCTCGCACTGAAATTCAACATACGATCTAGTGGTAATTTAGCACGTTCTGCCATGGCAGGTTCAACGAATACTTCTTGATCACCTGTTTGCAATACATGCAAAATTCCATCCAATTCATTCATCGCCATCCACGGGCAGTGTGCGCATGAACGACAGGTTGCACCCTCACCTGCAGTTGGTGCTTCAATTAGAATTTTATTTGGTACAGCTTGCTGCATCTTGTAGAAAATACCGCGGTCTGTTGCCACAATTAAACGCTCGTGTGGCAAAGTTTTTGCCGCTTGAATAAGTTGCGAGGTACTGCCCACCGCATCAGCTACATCAACAACTGATTCTGGTGATTCTGGATGCACCAAAACTGCTGCATCCGGATACATGGCTTTCATATTGGCTATACCGCGTGAACGGAATTCTTCATGCACAATACACGAACCATCCCAAAGCAGCATATCTGCGCCAGTTTTCTTTTGAATATAGCGTCCTAAGTGCTGATCTGGCGCCCAAATGATTTTTTCACCTAAGCTATCGAGATGTTCAATAATTTCAACCGCACAGCTTGAGGTAACGACCCAATCTGCACGCGCTTTTACCGCAGCGGACGTGTTGGCATAAACCACGACTGTATGATCAGGATGCGCATCACAGAAGCGGCTAAACTCATCGACAGGACAACCTAAGTCTAGCGAACAAGTCGCTTCTAAAGTTGGCATAAGAATGGTTTTTTCTGGCGATAAAATTTTGGCAGTTTCGCCCATAAATTTTACACCAGCTACGACCAACGTGGTTGCCGCATGATCACGACCAAAACGTGCCATTTCCAGTGAATCCGAAACACAGCCACCTGTTAATTCAGCCAGTTCCTGTACTTCAGGATCGCAGTAATAATGGGCAACCAAGACAGCATTGTGCTTTTCGAGTTCTGCTTTAATTTGCGCAAATTTTTCCTGCTTGGCTTGCTCACTCAAATGATGTTCTTTGGTTTCACCCAAGCGATCTAAATGCGCCTGCACAATTGATTTGGCTTCATTGGCAATTAAATTGGTCGCATCATTCATAACAACGTCTTCTCTATCTTCATGCTTGCCCGAACACAAGCTTACTCAAGTCACTGATGATATGGGGGCAATTTGCTCATTCACCAGCCCTTTGCCGATTGAATGCTAAAAAAGCCTCACAACGGAGGCTTTATCACTCAATTTGAATTTTTACGAACGGTAATCCGCGTTGATCTTGACATAATCGTAAGACAAGTCACAAGTATAGACTGTATCTGTCGCTTGACCACGTCCTAAATTTACACGAATGGTCATTTCAGTTTGTGCCATAACTCGTGCGCCTGCTGCTTCGGTATAGTCGGCAGCAGCACCGCCATCTTTGCAAATTTGCACATCATCCAACCAAACCTGAATTTTTTCAACGTCTAAATTTGGCACGCCTGCATAACCAATTGCAGCAAGAATACGCCCCCAGTTTGGATCTGAGGCAAAAATAGCAGTTTTCACCAATGGTGAATGTGCAATGCTGTACGCAATATCACAACATTCTTGGGTATTATCACCATCTTCAACACGTACCGTAATGAATTTTGTTGCACCTTCACCATCACGGATAATCAGTTGAGCCAAACGCAACATCACACGATTCAAAATATCCAGTACCACAGCATAACGCGGGTCATTTTCGCTGCAAATTTCAGTGCCACCCGTCTGACCAGTCGCCACCAAGATACATGAATCATTGGTCGAGGTATCGCCATCTACAGTAATACGGTTAAACGATTGTTCTACGCTGTGTTTGAGCAATTGCTGCAAGATGTCACGTTGAATTGGTGCATCGGTTGCAACATAGCTGAGCATGGTCGCCATATTTGGGCGAATCATACCTGCACCTTTAGAAATGCCTGTCATGCTATAAGTAATACCATCTAACTCAAACTGCTCAGATGCACCTTTTGGCGTGGTATCTGTGGTCATAATACCTGTCGCAGCATCATGCCAAGCATCCTCACGTAACGATGCCAGCGCAGGTGCTAAACCAGCAACCAAGCGTTCAATCGGCAATTGCTCGCCAATCACACCTGTAGAAAATGGCAAAACTTCTTGGGTAGATACACCTGCCAATTCAGCCAATTTGGCACAGGTAATTTCTGCATTTTGCATACCCAATTTGCCTGTACCCGCATTGGCATTGCCTGTATTAATGACCAAGTAACGCGGATTGCCCTGAGCTAAATGTGCTTTGGACACATACACAGGTGCAGCGCAAAATGCGTTTTGAGTAAAGACACCCGCCACATTTGAGCCTGCTGCAAATTCAAAAATAACCAGGTCACGTCGGTTCTGATAACGCACATAAGCCTCTGCTGAACCAATTTTTACACCTTTGACCACATGCATGTGTGGCATAGAGACGTCACCAACTGCCATTTTGAAATTTCCAGTACAAATTTGAGAATGTCACAGCTTAGTGGAAATTGAAGAAAAAATCGAGCATCCACCCTGCTTGATTCAACTTTTGTTAATACACAAGGTCATATATAAAAAACCAGCCCGTATGGACTGGTTTTAATCTTCAATGTAATGCATCAGCAACTAAAATTATACTGATTGAGCCTATTTGGATTATGGCGTAGTCGCAACCACGGTTTCACCCAATAAAGCCTGTTTTGCACGTTCTTGACTTGCTGCAGATAAAGCAGGATTTGCAGCCACAATACGATTTACATTGGCAGCATTCGCAGGTGCAATCGCTGCAGTATGCAACACGATTGGACGCTGATCTGGATTAGCAAAGGTATAACGAATACCTGTGCGTGGGCTTGCCACAGTCACGTGACCATTATCCACTTGTACCTGTGCAGTGGTCGCACCCACAGCAGCTTGAACTTTTGCAGGAGTTGTCGTTGTTGCCGCATTTGCAAATGCGAAAGTAGGCAAGCTCAAGGCAACAATCATTAAAGGTTGTAATACTTTTTTCATTTTTTGTTCCACACGTGGATATTGCATGTGCAAATAAATAGCATTTAATTCCAAAATCTGCAAATGCTATACACATCTTGCAAAACTATTACCACAAAGATTTTGCGCCCCAAAATACAAAAAGCAGAACCAAAGTTCTGCTTAAGTTGTAACAAGTCAGGTTTAGATTTTACCGTGACACTGTTTATATTTCAGTCCTGAACCACATGGGCATGGCGAGTTACGGCTTGCAGGTGGAACAACCGTTTGCTCAGCAGCACTGTACTGTGGTTCTGATTCAAAGGTTTCGCCCGTTAAACCATCTACATCAGCATGTGAAAGATTAAGCTGCATCGCTTCTGCTTGCGCTTGCTGTTGAGCTTCCATCGCTGCCAGTTCTTCAGGTGTTGGTACATGCACACGCGAAAGATCGGTAACGACATCAGCTTTAATCACACCCAACATATTCACAAATAAGTTAAAGGCTTCTTTTTTGTACTCTTGCTCAGGGTTCTTTTGTGCATAACCACGTAAATGAATCCCTTGACGCAAATAGTCCATAGCCGCCAAATGATCTTTCCAGTGACGATCAAGTGAACTGAGCATAAAGTGGCGTTCTAGCATCGCAGCAGATTCATCACCCATTTGCTGACGACGTGCACGGTAACGTGTCACAATTTCATCGGCAATACGTTCAACCAAAGCTTCTTCATCTAGGCGACGATCATCTTCGAGCCATTGGTTAATTGGTAATTCGATGCCCAAATCATCACGCAAGGCACGCTCTAAACCTTCAATATCCCATTGATCATGAATCGATTCTGGTGGAATATAATTGGCGATCATACCTGTGACCACTTCACGGTGCATTTCTTCAATATAGTCTTGCAGCGTGCTTTCTGCCAGAATATCATCACGCTGTGAATAAATGATCTTACGTTGTTCGTTGTTTACGTCATCGTATTTCAACAAGTTTTTACGGATGTCGAAGTTACGTGCCTCAACTTTACGCTGTGCATTTTCGATAGAGCGTGACACCATTTTGTGTTCAATCGCTTCATCTTCCTGCAAGCCCATAGCACGCATCATTGCTACAACACGATCACCTGCGAAAATACGCATTAAGTCATCTTCAAGTGACAAATAGAAACGTGACACGCCTGGGTCACCCTGACGACCTGCACGACCACGCAACTGGTTGTCAATACGGCGCGATTCGTGACGTTCTGAACCAATAATGTGTAAGCCACCTGAACTTAACACCATGTCGTGATTTTGTTCCCACTCTGCCTTTAAACGCGCTTCATCTTCAGGGGTTGGGTTTTCAATTTTGGCTAGCAAGGCTTTCCAGTTACCACCTAGCAAAATATCTGTACCACGGCCTGCCATGTTCGTGGCAATAGTCACCGCACGTGGTGAGCCTGCTTGCGCAATAATGTCAGCTTCGCGTTCGTGTTGCTTCGCGTTCAATACTTCGTGCTGAATACCCGCTTCACGCAGTTTATCCGATAAAATTTCTGAAGCTTCAATGGTCGCTGTACCAATCAGAATTGGTGCGACACCTGCTTCATGCACACGTTGAATTTCTTGAATAATCGCGTTGTATTTGCCTGTACGGTTTAAATAAATTAAATCGTTTTGGTCGTTACGAATCATTGGTCGGTGGGTTGGAATGATGACGACATCTAGACCATAAATTTCTTTCATTTCTGCAGCTTCAGTGTCTGCAGTACCCGTCATTCCTGACAGTTTTTTGTATAAACGGAAATAGTTCTGGAAGGTTGTGGTCGCTAAAGTCTGGTTTTCAGGCTGAATTTCCAGACCTTCTTTGGCTTCTACCGCTTGGTGCAGACCTTCTGACCAACGGCGACCAGGCATGGTACGACCTGTGTTTTCATCGACAATAATTACTTCACCATCATGGATGATGTAGTGCACGTTACGTTGATACAGGAAGTGCGCACGAATAGCTGCAGATACGTGATGCACCAAATTTAGGTTAGATGCAGAATACAGACTTTCTCCTTCTGCCAATAAACCCATTTGAATTAATTCATTTTCTACCGTTTCATAACCAATTTCGGTCATTTCTACAGTGCGTTGTTTTTCATCAATCCAGAAGTGTCCGCCATCTGCTACTTTTTCTTCTTTTTGCGCATGCAATTTTGGCGGAATGGTGTTGATTGCCGCATATAACTGCGATGAGTCATCGCTTTGACCAGAAATGATTAATGGTGTACGTGCTTCATCAATTAAGATCGAATCGACTTCGTCAATAATGGCATACGTCAGGCCACGCTGTTTTTTCTCACTCAGCGAGAACACCATGTTGTCACGCAAGTAGTCGAAACCAAATTCGTTATTGGTACCGTAGGTAATGTCTGCGCGATAAGCCTGTGCTTTTTCAGTCGGGTCTTGCATGGAATAGATAATGCCAATGCTTAAACCTAAAAACTCAAATAAAGGGCGGTTGAGTTCGGCATCACGCTGTGCCAAGTAGTCGTTCACAGTAATGACGTGCACGCCCTGACCGCTTAAAGCATTTAAATAACAGGCCAAAGTTCCCATTAGGGTTTTACCTTCACCTGTACGCATTTCTGCAATTTTACCTTCATGCAAGGTAATACCACCAATCAACTGCACGTCATAGTGACGCATGCTCATGACACGTTTGGCGGCTTCACGACATACTGCAAATGCTTCTGGTAATAATTTATCTAAACTTTCGCCTTTGTTATAACGTTGTTTGAATTCTTCGGTTTTTGCAGATAAGTCTGCATCGCTTAAGGCAGATATCGTCGGCTCGAGCGCATTAATCTTGTCTACGATTTTACGCATGCGTTTGAGTTCGCGCTCATTTTTAGTACCGAAGATTCCTCCGATCAGACTTGCCAACATGAATAAACTCTCTAAATCTTGCTTGTCAAATAAATAGGTTTTTCTTAGTGGTTATTATGGTGCTAGAAATTTGAAGTACAAGGGTTTTGCACAAAAACCTATTAAAAATTCCAATCTCTACTTGCCATTTCTCGCTGCTAAGTAGCAGTTAATGTAACAAATTTCGAGCGGACGATATATAGCAATCACACATCAATCTATTTTGAAAATGCAATAAAAATGACACACCATATTCAAATTATTCATAAGCACATACAAAAACACTATTTAATTCTGCAAAAGGAATGGCGCATAGTAGTACGCATACATCACACAACAAAACAAGACAGAGGTACACAATGACTATTCGCTTAGGTGACATCGCACCCAACTTCACACAAGATTCAAATGAAGGCCCAATTGATTTTTATGAATTTTTAGGTGACAGCTGGGGCATTCTATTTTCGCATCCTGCCGATTACACACCTGTCTGCACCACCGAGCTAGGCTATACCGCAAAACTGAAAGATGAATTCAGCAAGCGCAATGTCAAAGCGATTGCACTTTCTGTAGATGATGCTGAATCTCATAAAGGCTGGATTCAAGATATTAACGAAACTCAAGATACAACGGTTAATTTCCCAATTCTTGCTGACCAAGATCGTAAAGTGTCTACCCTGTACGATTTTATTCACCCGAATGCCAGCGAAACACTGACTGTCCGCTCATTAATCATTATTGATCCAAATAAAAAAGTACGCTTGATCATTACTTATCCTGCTTCTACAGGACGTAATTTCCACGAAATTTTACGTGTCATTGATTCACTACAACTGACTGACAATTACAAGGTTGCAACACCTGCCAACTGGCAAGATGGTGAAGATGTGGTGATCGTGCCTTCCATTCAGGATGAAGCGGAACTTAAAGAACGCTTCCCAAGTGGATATAAAGCCATCAAGCCTTATTTGCGTTTGACCAAACAACCGAACCGCACTTAATTAAGTGTTACATGAGCAAGCCTATCTTCGGATAGGCTTTTTACAATCAAAGCATTTGAAACACGCCTAAATTCAATCAGCATTAAAAAAGGATTTAACCCAAAAGATTAAATCCTTTTTAATAAACATTTTGATCGAATGATCTAGTCGCGTTTATCTAACGGTACCCAGTCAATCACCCATGCAGATTTCATATTCAAACTTGGGTCTGCGGTAATTTTCTTGCGGGTTGCATCTGCAGCATCACGGTCTTTAGATGGCCCAACCATAATCCGAACCCCTTTAGACGTTGGACTTTGGGTGACTTTATAACCTTTGGCTTTCAGTTTTGCCGCCAAAGCATCGGCATTGGCTTGGTTAGCAGCCAAAGCCACTTGTACCATCCACTGCTTATCACCTTCTTCCAATAACTTACGTGCTTTTTCAGCTTCAGTCTTTTTCTTGGCTGCTTCTTCAGCTTTGCGTTTTTCCTCAGCTTTACGCTTATCTTCGGCAGCCTTACGTTCTGCTTCTTTTTTCGCTTCAGCGGCTTTGCGCTCTTGTTCAGCTTTACGTTTTGCATCGGCTTGGCGTTGTTCTTCCGCTAAACGTTTTTCTTCTGCAATGCGTTTTTCTTCCGCTAAACGCTTTTCATCTGCTGCTTTTTTCTCTGCAGCACTACGCTCTTGCGCAGCTTTTAACTCAGCAGCTTTCTTGGCATCCGTTGCCTTTTGCTGCTCTAACTTCTTTTGCTGGGCGGCTTTTTCTTCAGCCAAACGCTTTTGCTTGGCTTGTTCATCTTCGACCAATTCAGGCGGAATATTGTCAGAACTTTGCTGCTGACCAGAACGCAATGCATTTAAAGCAGCATATTCTTCTGCAGCTTTACGCGCTGCTTCAGCTTCTGCCTGTTGCTGCATTGCTAAAAACTCAGCTGCACGCGCTTCTTGCTCTGCCACTGCTTTTTCACGCGCACGGCGTTGTTCTTCAAGCAGACGCTGTTCGGTTTGCACATCGACAGTTAAAGGCTGCAATTGCACCATTTCTGCCTGATTGGCATTTTTATGTTGAACTTGTTCGGCTTGGCTTGGGGTTTTCACATTATTTTGATGTATTTCTTCTTGCCCTTTTAAAAGCAATGCTGCCAATAAAACACCACCACCTAATAAAACAACGCCACCCATCCAGCGCTGTTTGTTATTCATTGACATTCTTCCAAATACTCCCATACCGCTTCTAAGGTATGAAATGATCCACATACCAAAATCAGCTGATTATTTTTTGTTTCATCCAGTGCTGATTTAAAAGCCAATTGTATACTGTCGAAGTGTTGTATTGTTTCGCCTTGCAAAGCCTGATCCAAAACCGTGATCTCTGCCGCACGAGGCACATTTAATGTGGCAATTTTCCACATTACGACACTATCTTTCAATAACTCAACCACAGAATTTATATCTTTATCTGCAAGCATTGAAAAAACACTGACCACTTCAGTGTACTGTTTATTGTAATTTAAGAAATTGCGCAATTGCTTTAACAAAAATTCAACGCCATGCGGGTTATGTCCTGCATCAAAAATCACGGTTTTGCCCTGAATTTGACGAATTTCAAAACGTCCCGCCAATTTGGCCGTTTGAATACCTTGTGCAATTGCGTCTTGGGTAATTTCTAAACCACTGTGCAAGACTGCTGCCACAGCCGTTGAAATATTATCGAGGGCTAAACTGCCTGTTGGAAGTTTTAAGGTACAACCCGATGCAGCAAACATCCATGACTGACCATCTTGCATATCCCGATAAAAATAATCACGATTCAAGACAAACAAAGGTGCATTGCAGGTTGCTGCTTTGTCGTGAATAGCTTGAGGCAAATCTTGCTGACCTGCAAAAATGACAGGAATGTTAGGACGAATAATGCCTGCTTTTTCATAGGCAATTTTTTCGATGCTATCGCCTAACCAATCGACATGATCTAAACCGATATTGGTAATAACCGCCACATCAGGATTGACGACATTGACCACATCTAAGCGTCCACCTAAACCGACTTCAAGCACCCATACATCGCAATCACGTGCTTTAAAAATCACAAAGGCTGCCAAAGTCGTGGCCTCAAAAAAAGATAAACTCAGATCGCAATCACGTCGTGCTTGATCGACTTGCACAAAAGCATCAATCAAACTTTGGTCATCGACCTCGACACCTGCTAATTTGACCCGTTCATTAAAACGGTAAATATGCGGCGATTGGTACAACCCAACCCGATAACCCTGCGCATTTAAAATAGCCGCTAAAGTGGTTGTGGTTGAGCCTTTGCCATTGGTTCCCGCAACCGTAATGACTTTGGCCTTAGGATGGGTTACCCCCAGTTTTTCTGCAACGGGAATGACCCGTTCCAAACCTAAATCAATACCCGTAACGTGAACATGGCTCCAATAATTGAGCCATGTGTTTAAATCATCGGTTGCAAGAGGTGCTGTGTTCAAGGCAAGTTCATCAGTTTCGCAAGAATACGATAAACTGTATCACGTAATGCATGACGATGGACAATTTGATCGACCACACCATGATCAAGTAAGTATTCTGCACGTTGGAATGGTTCTTCCAGTTTTTCACGTACAGTTTGCTCAATGACACGTTTACCCGCAAAACCAATCATCGCTTTAGGTTCTGCAATGTGTATATCACCCAACATTGCCAATGATGCAGTTACACCACCGTATACAGGATGAGTTAATACTACGATGTACGGCAAGCCTGCTTCTTTCATGCGTTGAATTGCTGCAGAAGTACGCGCCATTTGCATTAAAGACAACATGCCTTCTTGCATACGCGCACCACCCGATGCTGCGAAGCAAACTAATGGTTGTTTTTGCTGAATCGCACGTTCAGCGGCTTGCACAAAACGGTCACCAACGACAGTACCCATTGAGCCGCCCATAAAGTCAAACTCAAATGCGCAAGCAATGACTGGCATATCTTTTAATAAACCCTGCATCACCACTAAAGCTTCGGTTTCACCCGTCTTCTTTTGCGCTTCGGTCATACGCTCAGGATAAGCTTTGCTGTCTACAAATTTGAGTGGGTCTTTGGCAGAGAATTCTTGACCTAATTCGTTTTGTACTTGGTCAAAGAACCAAGTTAAACGCTCACGCGCTTTCATGCGTAAATGTTCATCACATTGTGGGCATACATAAGCGTTGAATGACATTGCCGTACGTGTCACCAAGGCATGACATTCTGGACATTCAATCGTTGGTTCAGTAAAGATCGCTTTTAACGCTTGTTGCTCATCTGGTGTTTCAATACCAGGTACACCACGTGCAGTCCACGGCGTCGATGGGCTTAGAATTTTCCCTGTTTTCACTTCTTGACTCATACTAACTCATCGAGCGCAGCTCGAAGCTCCTTCACTTTATTAACCGTTGCAATGACGGCTTGTTCTGGTGCTAAGCTCGCAAATTGTTTTACAAAAGCACTTCCGACAATGACTGCGTCGGCAGCCGCGCCCATTGCTTTGGCAGATGCAGCATCACTGATGCCAAAACCCACACCCACAGGCACGTTGGTTACAGCTTTAATCTGTTGGATGCGGGTTGCTGCTTCTGCAACATCAAGTGTTGCTGCACCCGTCACGCCTTTCAAAGAAACATAATAAATAAAGCCACTGGCTTGGTTTGCAACAAATTGAATACGCTCTGGTGTAGAAGTTGGCGCTAACAAGAAAATTTGATTCATCCCATATTTATTCAGGACTTCATCAAATTCTTGGGCTTCTTCAGGTGGTAAATCGACCAGAAGTACACCATCGACACCACAGTCATGTGCATATTCAACAAACTTTTCATAACCAATGACTTCTACAGGGTTTAAATATCCCATCAATACCACAGGAGTTTCCTGATCTTTTTGACGGAACTCTTTGACCATGTTTAAAGCATCTAGCGTATTGGTTCCACCTGCCAACGCTCGCTCTGCAGCGAGGGCAATTACTGGACCATCAGCCATTGGGTCTGAAAACGGCAAACCTAATTCAACGACATCTACCCCTGCCTCGACCATTTGATGTAACAACGGAACTGTGACTTCTGGATGAGGGTCACCTGCCATAACATAAGAAACCAAGGCCTTACGCTGTTGAGATTCAAGCTGTGCAAATCGTGTGGCTAAACGTGACATAGGGTTGTATTTTCCTTGAATGATTAAAACTGAGACATTTGCTATTGTAGAAATACAAATTGACCCATTGTAACGCTATTTTTTACTCAATGAATAGCGCACAGGCATGAGTTGCTGCATTTCTGTTTGCAAAACGATTTATTCAGAACAACCGCGAGGCTACATTTACTGATATTTGCGCTTTTTTCTCAATGATCAAAGATGCCTAATTTTGCCTGCTTATCGGTTTTTGAAACTTGCTCAATCGTGCTTTTAAATTTAAAAATATTGATAAAAATAAACAACTTCAGGTTTTATCTTAGGCTTTATCAACCTTGCAAAAGCTGATTCGGTCATGGCTACACACAGCTTATTTTCAATCTCTTAGCGCGAAATCACCTGTTGATAATGAGCCAATCCATACTATTTATGGCGTATTTTGCTGTAGAGAAAGTGCATCCTCAGCTTGCTGCAACTGCTGTTTACGTTTTAGCAAGGTCTGTCCTGTACAGGCTTTATAGGCACGCGCCAAAGCCGATTGGTCTGAATAACCCAACAACTGTGCAATATCGCTTAGGCTCACATTTTGTCGCAGTAAGTTTTCACAGCGCTGCATCCGTTCTATTTCAAGAATCTGTTTAAAACCCGTACCTTCCTGTTTAAGCTGACGCTGTAACGTACGCCCTGAACGAAATAAACGCTGCGCCACCCATTCAATGCTCGGCACTTGCTGTTCATAACGTAAATAATGCGCCACCTGCTCTTGGACTTGCTGCTGCACGGTTTCTAATTGTGGTTTTAACGCAATCGCATCTTCAGCTTGTTTGGTGAGTAAATGAATTAAAGAGGGATCGGCTTGCTGTGGTTTTAAACTGAGGCTTTCTAAATTTAAAACAATTTGATATTCCGCTTGCTTAAATAAAACCTTACAACCATAAAACTTTTCATAATGCAGCATCGCCATACGCGGTGCATGGGCAAAATGAATCTCCCGTATCGGAGAGTGTTGAAAATCAAAAATTTGCATGGCCAATTGAGTCATACAAGCAAAAGTCATTTCATGAACCAAGCTGTATTTTTCATCCACCAATGGCCATGATAAATATAAAGCATCTGATTGTTGTTCCAGTCGCATTGGTACGGCTGCCGTACCATCCACCACCAAGCGACTAAAACGCATCATATATTGAATGGCTTCTGCAACACTGTTACTACGCGATGCCATATAGCCAAGCACGCCAAAATGTTCAGGCTGAATATAACGTGCCAATTCAAAAACGAGCGTTGGACAATCTAAAAACTGAATACTGTGTTGGATGATCTCGTTAAAAAACTGATAGGACGATTGGGTATCCATGGGCAATGCCAACACATGCTGTAACTGCTGCAATTGTGCAGGCGAAAATCCAAGCTGCTCAGGAACTCTGCCCTGTGCAGATAAATAGCGTAACCAAAGTTGATAATAACCATTCGGAATTTGAATTTCGCTCATGTGCTTGCTCATTTTGACATGCATCATTTTCTTTTGTCGCTTAATGTATAAAAACTGGCAAATACTGTCAAAACAAATCTGCCAAAGCCCGACATAATGCAAACAGGATTGACCAGAGTGAAATAAAATAAAATGAATGCACTTGTCCAATATCATGCTGCGCCCATAGTACGCAGCAATCTCGATTTTAAATTAGCCGATGTGCCGCGTTACTGGTTTGCAGGTGACCCGTTTTTAACCCGCATGTTTGATGCTTTGAGCCTGACTTTTCCTGATGGCGAGCGTTATTTCATTCAATCGGTACGTTTGTTCCGTGATCAAATTCAAGACCCTGACTTAAAACAGCGTGTTGCCGATTTTATTCGACAAGAAGCTCAGCACGGCATTGCACACGACAAAATGAATCAGGTCATGAAAGATCAAGGCATGCCTGTAGATCAGTTTATTCAGCGTCTAAACAAAGTGTTTAAGTTTGAACTGAAATATCGCTCGCCCCAATACAACATCGCCATGACAGCAGCTGCGGAACATTTAACCGCACTTATGGCAGAAACTTTTTATGGCGAAAAAGACACGCTGCAAGATGCACATCCTTATGTCCGTGCTTTATTTGCATGGCATGCGATTGAAGAAATGGAACATCGTGATGTGGCGTTTGATGTGATGCAACAGGTGGGCAATGTGCCTGAAGTGACTCGAAAAATGGCGTTGGTGCTGACCACAGGTTTAATGTTCGGATTTACCCTGTACCGCGCCAATGTCATGCTGAGATGCGATGGGTTTAATCGTACCCAGCGCCTTAAAATGAATGTACGTGGCTTGCAATGGCTGTTTGGCAAACAAGGGAAATTACGCAAAATGCAATCACAATATCGTGATTGGTTTAAACCTGACTTTCACCCTAGCCAACATCCAATCATCGCGCAATATGATGTCTGGCTTGAGACTTTGGCGCAAACAGGCGACCCAATTCAGGCAGGTGAAGCATTTTGGCAGGCAGGAAAATAAAGCTTTTGGTTTTGCTTGGCTTTTAACCAATGAACACCTAAGCATTGCTTAGCTTTATACAAACTTGCCTCTAATATCTTTATATAAAGTAAGGCATAAGGCAATGCTGAGTCATATCTTATTATTTCTTATTTATGAGTGACCAACACAGTTTAAGCGTAAGAGATCGCTGTTACTGTTACAGCTCCATCTCCTACGCAGAAAAAGGTTTTAGTCCTGATTCATAATAAAAAAGTATTGGCGATAATATTTCAGCTCAGCAATCGAATCACGAATATCATCCATCGCCAAATGCGACGCATTCTTTTTCAAACCGCTCATAATTTCTGGACGCCAGCGCTTTGCCAACTCTTTCACTGATGAAACATCCAAATTACGATAATGGAAGTACTGTTCCAATTCAGGCATTAAACGGTGTAAAAAACGGCGGTCTTGGCAAATTGAGTTGCCACACATTGGCGATGTTTTAGGATTGACCCATTTTTTTAGAAACTCAATGGTTTGCTGCTCTGCATCCTGCGCAGTGAGTTTGCTGTGACGCACACGCTCAATTAAGCCCGATTGTCCATGCTGACGTGTATTCCACTCATCCATGGCATTTAAAATACGATCAGGCTGATGCACAGCCAGCACAGGACCTTCTGCCAAAATATTTAAATGATCATCGGTCACAATGGTAGCCACTTCAATAATTTGGTCGTTATCGGTATCTAAACCTGTCATTTCCAAATCAATCCAAATGAGGCGAGTATCAGGCGTGCTGCTCATAAATGTGCAATCTTATTCGGCTTAAAAACAGCATAGTAGCAAATTTCTTGCTTCTTGGCTGTAACTGTGCCCCCGCTTCATGCTATTTTTGCCATCCTGAGTTCATGGTTTTTTTAGGATATGAATGGCTTTAATTCGTAAGCGTCGATTGACTGAACAACAGCAACGTCGAATTGAAAAACAACACAAGTCACGTCAGGCAGACATTGACACTTCACATGATTTAGAAGGCTTGGTGGTACAACACTATGGTCGTCAATTAGAAGTTCAGGCTTTATCTGTTCCTGAAATTCATCCTGAAAAACCGGTGGTGCACGCAGGTGAGCCAGAACCATTTTGGAAACCTATTGAAATGGGAAGTATTTGGCGCTGTCACACTCGTACCAATTTAGAATTATTGGTGACGGGAGATCGGGTCAAATGGCAGGCCGACCCAAATACAGGTTTAGGAATTATTACCGCGATTCATCCACGCCAATCTTTATTGACCCGACCTGATCGTTATCACAAAGTTAAACCTGTTGCCGCCAATATCAGTTTGATTGTGATTGTTTTTGCGCCTTTGCCTGAACCTGCACCGGGCTTGATTGACCGCTATTTGGTTGCTTGTGCCGATGCCGATATTCCCGCCTTATTGGTTTTAAACAAATCTGATTTACTCAAAGAAAACGACCCGATTTTAGACTTGCTCAAGGAATATCAAGACTTGGGATATGAAGTTATGCAAACCCAATCCGATGCGAATTTAGAGCATTTAGCGGCACGTTTAGCAGGTGAAACGGTAGCTTTTGTCGGGCAATCGGGCGTGGGTAAAAGCTCGCTGATTAATGCCATCGTGCCCGAAGCGGCGCAAAAGACCAATATCATTTCGGAAAACTCGGCACTTGGACAGCACACCACAACCTCTACTCGTTTAATTGGCTTTGGAGATGGTGCTGCCTTAATTGACTCACCGGGGATTCGTGAATTTGGTTTGTGGCACTTGAGCCAAGATAAAATTCAAAATGGTTTTCCTGAAATTGAAAACCTGTTGGGTCATTGCCAATTCCGCAACTGTACCCATAAACATGAAAAGCAATGTGCGCTGCGACTGGCTGCTGCAGAAGGCGAAATTTTATCGCGTCGTTTAGACAGTTATTTAAGACTGTGTGATGAAATTGCCGAAGCGCAACAAAAAAATTAATTTTATTGTGGCGCTGCCCTTGAAGCGGTGTTTTTGATCGCCATATTTATACGCTATACTCTTGAACAATTTTGACATTGTAATTAGGTGACTTGTGGAACGTTGGTTCGAATTTATGGGGAATCATCCCTTCTTATTTGGGACGCTGGCTGTATTGGTAGTGTTGTTCTTTGTGTTAGAAGGTCAACGCAATGGTCGCAAAATTTCCCCACAATCTTTGGGTATTTTAGTCAAAGCTAAAAATGCCATGTTGATTGATTTACGTGATGCCAAAGATTTCCGTGAAGGTCATATCAGTGGTAGCCGCAATATTCCCTATAGCCAAATTACCAAGCATGTTGAAGAGTTAAAAACCTCAGATCGCCCATTGGTCTTTATCTGTAACTTGGGTCAGGTTGCAGGCAGTGCTTTACAACAGGTCGCACATACCGATGCCTATCGTTTAGATGGCGGTATTAGCAACTGGAAAGCACAAGGTTTACCTTTAGTAAAAAGCAAATAGTTTTACCCAATATTTTTCGCAAGGAGAACAATCATGGCTGAAGTCACTATTTATTCAACGACTGTATGTCCATACTGCATTCGTGCAAAACAACTCCTTGAGCGTAAAGGCGTTGCCTATAAAGAAATTAATTTGTCGAATGAAGCGCCTGAAGTACGTGTTGAATTAATGCAACGCACCAATCATCGTACCGTTCCACAAATTTTCATCAATGACCAGTTTATTGGCGGCTTTGACCAATTATATGCGTTAGATCGCGAAGGCAAGCTCGATCAATTATTGGCATAAACATAACACGATAACCAACTCTTAAGGATTTAACATGAGTGAAGAACAACAAGCTCAACCACAATTGGCATTAGAGCGTATTTATACCAAAGACATTTCTTTTGAAGTTCCTGGGGCACAAGTATTTACCAAAGAATGGCAGCCTGAATTGAACATCAACCTGTCATCTTCTGCAGAAAAAATTGATCCAACCCACTTTGAAGTAGCATTAAAAGTTGTGGTTCAAGCCAACAACGCGGGCGATACTGCATTTATTGTTGATGTTACCCAAGCTGGTATTTTCCTGATTGATGGCGTTGAAGAAGAGCGTTTACCGTACATTCTTGGCGCATACTGCCCGAACATTTTGTTCCCATTCTTGCGTGAAGCAGTGAATGATATGGTTACCAAAGGCAGCTTCCCACAATTATTGTTAACGCCAATCAACTTCGATGCCGAGTTTGAAGCCAATATGCAACGTGCTCAAGCCGCTGCAGCTGAAGGTCAAGCTTAATACGCGATTGGATATAAAAAAACCGCTGAAATTTCAGCGGTTTTTTATGTCATCCGTTTGCTGATGGACGATCAAAATTAAAAATCATCATCCTGAGATGGATCTCGATACAAGGCATCATGAATCGCTTCGACCAATTGCTGCGCAATTTCCTGTTTCGAGGCTTTTTCCAAATCGCGTTTTTCCATACGGTAGCTTTCGGCAAAAAATACCGTCATGGCATTTTCATCGGAAGCAAAACCAATATCGGCACGGGAAACGTCATTGCAGGCAATCATATCCAGTTTTTTCGCCACCAACTTGCCTGCTGCATACTCTTCTACATTGCGGGTTTCTGCAGCAAAGCCAACCATAAACGGACGTTTTTCCTGTTGCGCAATGGTCGCAACAATATCAGGGTTTTTGACCAACGCCACATTCAGCTCATCGCCTAATTTTTTAATTTTGTGTTCCGCAATTTCTGCCACGCGGTAATCTGCCACCGCGGCTGTAGCGATGAAAATATCACAGCCTTGTTCAAGCATCTGCAAACTGGTATCTAGCATTTGAATTGCAGAAGACACATTAATTCGCTGTACCCCATTTGGCGTATCTAAACTAACTGGGCCTGCAATAAGCGTGACTTTTGCCCCTGCTGCATAACAGGCTGCAGCCAAAGAAAAACCCATTTTGCCTGTACTATGGTTAGAAATATAACGCACAGGGTCTAAAGCTTCGCGGGTTGGGCCTGCTGTAATGGTGACATTTTTGCCTGCCAACATGCCAAATTTTTCCACCAAAGCACGCTGTGCCTGATGAAAATACTGCGTCACCTGATGCGCCAAATCTTCAGGTTCTGGCATACGCCCTAAACCAACATCTCCACAGGCTTGTTCGCCCGCATCGGGCATAATTACATGCACGCCATCTTCCACCAAAGTGGTTAAGTTACGCTGTGTGGCTTTGGCTGCCCACATTTGCTGATTCATGGCAGGTGCAACCCAAACTGGTGCAGTGGTGGCTAAATATAAAGTACTGAGCAAATCATCGGCCAGACCTGCAGCAAATTTGGCTAAGGTGTCGCAACTGGCGGGCGCAACCAAAATTAAATCGGCCCACCGTGCCAATTCAATATGCCCCATGCCTGCTTCGGCTTCGGTATCTAATAATTCGGTATGTACAGGATTGCCCGACAATGCTTGAAAGGTCAGCGGTGTAATAAAAGCTTGTGCCCCTCTGGTCATGACCACGCGAACACTAAACCCTGCATCCTTTAAACGACGCACTAAAATCGCACTTTTATAGGCCGCAATGCCGCCTGTCACAGCTAAAATAATGTTTTTATGAGGGAGTACGCTTAAATCGAAGCTCACAAATAAGCCACCTTTTTGTTGCAGTGGGGCTCACAATAGCATTAAATAATGTCATTCCCAAGAGATCTGTTGGGATTTAAGTTTCAAATTTAGAATAACAAAGTCAAATAACAATGCATTTATCTATTAAACATTGGCCTGAACAAGAACGGCCACGTGAACGTCTGATTCAAAATGGTGCTGCCAGTTTATCTGATGCCGAACTATTGGCTATTTTTTTGCGCTCAGGCTCACAGCAACATTCTGCGGTGGAGTTGGCACGATTGCTAATTCAGCATTTTGGCAATCTCACTACTTTACTCGATGCACCCATTGCCGAGTTGTGTCAATTTCACGGCATGGGTAACAGTAAATATTCACAGCTCATGGCAGTTAAAGAACTTGGACGGCGCTATGTAGCCGAACATTTAAAACAAGATGCACTTGAGCTTAGCAATTCCAAACGCTTGATGGAGTATCTGCGTTTTGAACTTTTGGGCGAAACCCAAGAAGTGTTTGCGGTGCTTTGCCTTGATGCCTGTTTACGCAAAATCAGCTTTAAAAAATTATTTTATGGTGCATTAAATTCGTGTGAAATTTCCATTAATCAATTGCTACGTTTTGCGATTAGTCAACATGCCACAGCGATTGTGATTGCACACAATCATCCTTTCGGCTTACCACAACCTTCACCTGCAGATTTAGTCCTGACGCAGCAGATTCAGCAAGCCTGTCAGTTGCTAGAGCTGCGTTTGATCGATCACTGTATCATCTCAAGTGAAGGTAATTTTTCCTTTGCCGAACAACAACTGCTTAAATTTGAGCACACTTAAAATTTGCATATTGACAAAGCCTGCACAAGCACAGAAGATCATCAAAAAATTGTGATGATTCTAATAAAATGATAGTCGATCAACCCAGTGTATTTAACTTACTGTTTTCTTGGCGGGGCACGATTTTACCGAAGGTCTTACCGCCTTTGGGCTTGGTGATGTTGATCTCCACCATTATTGGCGGTTTGTCTTATATTGGTTATTTTCATTTTCCAGAATTGCCTTTGGTTGGCTTTACTTTAATTGGGGTGGTGCTGTCGATTTTTTTGGGCTTTAAAAACTCTGCCTGTTATGACCGTTGGTGGGAGGCACGTAAACTTTGGGGCATGCTGATTGCCAACGCGCGCCACTTTGACCGCGACTGCCGTATACTTAGTCAAGCACGACGTGAACGCGTCATTCAGCACGTCATTGTATTTGCCAATGTCTTGCGCGACCGCCTGCGTCATCAAACTGCCAATCCAACCGAGTTAATTCAAACCAGTGGCATGAGTCAGCAAGCAATTACCCAACTGTATCAACAAGCCAATGCGCCGCAATACACGCTCAGTTTGATTCAATGGGAGTTAATGCAAGCACTTAAAGAGGGCGAAATTTCCGATATTATTTACACACAAATGAATCAACACGTCACAGAGCTGAGTTTGGTACTCACGGGTTGTGACCGTATTGCTACCACACCGCTCCCTTTTGCGTATTCAGTCCTACTTAACCGAACAGTGTACTTTTTCTGTTTTATGTTGCCCTTTAGTTTAGGGTCTACACTCGGATTGGCGACTCCGCTTTTGGTCGGTATTTTGGCTTATACTTTTTTAGGTCTGGATGCGCTCAGTTCTGAAATTGAAGAACCTTTTGGCACGCAAAGCAATGACTTACCTTTAGATGCCATGGTAAGAACCATTGAAATTGAATTATTGGGTACGTTGGGTAAACCAACGCCACCACCAATTCAGGCACAGGACAATAATTTGCTTTAGACCCTCTTCCCAACCTTCTCCCAGAGGGAGAAGGAGTTTTTATCCTTTCTAAATTTTAATAATGGATATCACATCTGCTTATATGAGAAGGTTGGGATGAGGGAGTTACTCAACAAAACTCTCCCAAATCCCAATTTGACCATCTTTCACCCGCGGAATATTGCCCAATTTAATCCACGGCATATTGTCACCATGAAAATCGCTGCCGACAGATACTTTTAGACCATGTTCAGCAATCATGCGATCCACCATTTGACGGGTCGATGCAGGGTCAATATTAGGCGGCAATTCCACTGCATCACCCCCATATTTGGCAAAAATTTCAATCAAATAACGAATATTGGTCGCAGATAAATCATAACGGGTTGGATGCGCCAACACGGCAAAACCCTGACTGTCATGAATTACCCGAATCGTATCTTCCAAACTCAAGCCATCAAATTTCACATAAGCCTTTTTGCCTTCTTTGATGTATTTATCAAATGCTTGCTGCACACGCGTTACAATGCCTTTTTCTTGTAAGGTTTTGGCAATGTGCGTACGGGTAATCCGATCTGCTACGCCTTCGACTTTAAGAAGTACATCATTATAAATATCTTGTCCAATCAGCGGAGTGAGTAAATCACAAATTTGTTTGGCACGTTCTGCACGAATTTGTTTTTGCTGTTCCAGCAGCGCCTGTAAAGGTGCAGGATTTTGCATGTTTAGCGCCACCACATGCACGCTATAGCTTTTTTTAGTGGCAGGACGTGACCATTGACTGGAAACTTCCACTCCCGAAATAATCTTTAAATCTTGCCCCTGAGCCGCTTGCTCTGCCAAAGCCAGCCCATCCATTGTGTCATGATCAGTCAATGCCAAGGTATGAATGCCCTGCTGAATTGCCGCAGACACCAATTCTCCAGGTGACAAAGTTCCATCAGAAATATTACTGTGTGTATGTAAATCTACGCCGTGCATCACTTATACTATGTCATTTATTTGATCAGATTTAGATACTCTAACATGAAAGCACTTTTAGACTTTGTGCCCCTCATTATTTTCTTTTATTTATACAAAACTGTAGATCCAAAAGACACTAATCATCAATTACTACAACTCATCGGCTCTGCAGGCGGTGTCGATAACAACCATATTTTGGTGGCCACCACAGGTCTGATCATCTCGATGTTAGTGGTGTACGGCGCATTGTTCATCATGCAAAAATTCCGTTTAGATAAACAACAGTGGATTGTGCTGTTTATGACCGTAATTTTTGGTGGCGTTACTTTAATGTTAAGCGATGACTTTTATATTCGCCTGAAAGCTGCCATTTTAAACATTGTATTTGCAGGTGCTTTTTTGCTATCACCATGGTTCAGCAAAGACCGTAAACCACTGATTCAACGCTTATTTGGGCCTGTGTTCAACTTGACTGAAGCTGGCTGGAAAAACCTGAATTATACTTGGGCAGCCATGTTTGCAGTCATGTCTTTCCTACACGTATTTTTTGCATTTTTATTTATGGACGGAAAATATTGGGGCGAATTCACTGCTTTTGGTGACATGATTGTGATGTTTTCCTTTATCATTGTGCAGTTTATTGTATTGCGCAAATACTTTAAAACATCTGAATAATTTCTGATCTGCGATATTCGAGAGTAACTATGCCTTTATTTGTTCTGAGTTGTACTGACCGTGAAGGTACACTGGAAAAACGTCTTGCGACCCGTCCTGCACATCTTGCACGTTTGCAACAACTCGATGCCGAAGGTCGCTTAATTGTGGCGGGGGCAATGCCAAAAGACCCAAGCAATCCACAAGCAGGCTTTTATGGCAGCACCATGATTGTCGATTTTGACAGTCGTGAAGCACTCGATGCTTGGCTACAAGATGAACCTTTCTTAAAAGAAGGCGTATATACCCACATTGACGTTAAGCCATTCAATAAAGCATTCCCTCAAGGATAAGCGCTATGCGTTTCGTTGTTGCCAGTGTTGTTGCTGTTCTGCTCAGTTCACCTGTATATGCAGTTGAGCCAGCCACAACCACACCTACTGCACCTGCTCCTGCTGCTGTGACCAACACGGCAGCTGTAGCAACAGCCAATGGGGTTACTCCTGCACAAGATAAGCCCCTGACTGCAGAACAAATTGCCAAAAATAAAGCCCTTCAGGAAGCTAAAACCAAAGCCTTGATTAAAGATCAGAGCACACGTTTGCAACAACTTGAACAGGCAAACCTCGATGCTTTGGCACAGAATCAGGAACTGCAACTTAAAAACGATAATTTAGGCGTGCAAGTTCAAGTACTGCAAAGTGAACGCAGTGCACAAATGTTTTTATACGGTGCTGCAACACTCGCGGTTGGCGTATTGCTCGGCTTCTTAATTGCTAGCTATGTCTATACCAAACGTCGCCGCCAATGGTAAGGTGAGCATTCACCTCTTGATTTAAGGTACTCTGGTTTTGTTTCAGCCTATTCAAACTGCCGAGCTGGATTGGCAACTGGTCGATGGCATTGATGTGCCCATTTCCAAACAGTTTGGTGATGTGTATTTCTCTAAAGACAATGGCCTGCTCGAAACGCGGCATGTGTTTTTACAGGGCAACGACTTACCCACCCGCTTGGCAGCACTCAACGATTTTGAATATTTTTGCGTAGGTGAAACAGGCTTTGGAACAGGCTTAAATATTTTAGCGCTGTGGCAATTGTGGCAACAGGTACGTCCTAATAATCACAGTCACTTGCACGCCATTTCTGTAGAAAAATTTCCACTCCGCAAAGCCGATCTAATTCGTGCCTTAGCCGCTTGGCCAGAACTGAGTCATCTGTCTGAACAGCTGATTCAGCAATACCCTGCAGCCATAGCAGGCTGTCATCGTTTAAATTTTCCAGATGAACGCTTTAGCCTCGATTTATGGCTAGGCGATGCTCAGGAAGTTTTTCCTGTCATTGCTAAAACTGCTCCTGTCAATGCGTGGTTTTTAGATGGCTTTGCACCCGCCTGTAACCCCGATATGTGGCAGGAAACCGTGCTCAACCCGATTGTAGCACTGTCCGATTATGGCACGACTTTTGCCTCATTTAGTGTGGCAGGCGTACTCAAACGTGGCTTAAAACAACACGGTATTCACATCACCCGCCCACGCGGTTTTGGGCATAAACGGGAAATGCTGAAAGCCTTCTGGCAAGCGCCTGGAATAGAGCCAATATCCGATCAGAACGAAACTCAAATTACAACAAATACCACAACAAGCAACCAACAGCGCCATATTGCGATCATAGGCGCAGGAATTGCGGGTTTAAGCTGTGCGTGGGCATTTTCCCAACGAGGGCATCAAGTCACGCTCTATGACCAAACAGCGCCACTTGCAGGCGGTTCTGGCAATCCTTTGGCACTCTTAAACCCAAAACTTTGCCCAATTCATCAAAGTGCTGATCATTTAATGACTTTGGCATGGCAACATGCTTTAAATCACTATGCCGCATTCAAAGCATTTCGTCCGTTGCAGATTCATCAACTGGCACTTAAACATGCCGATGAATTGCTGGATTTAGCCACACAATACCCAAAAGGTATTTTAGCAGCACAGAGTGCAACCGAACTTACGCCACAAAGCGACTTTGCCAGTTTAAACTTATTGCAAGCAGGAGCAGTTTCTCCACATCAACTGCGTGATGAAATTCTTGCGCATCCGCACATTCAGTTTCAGCAAGCTCAAATTAAACAAATCACCACGACAGCACAGCAACTGATCTTACACAGCGTAGATACTGAACTTGGAGTGTTTGATCATGTCATCGTCTGTGCAGCGCTGCAAAGCGGTGCTTTTTTTGAGCATTACCCTGTGCTTAAACCCATTCGTGGGCAAGTTAGCTGGGTAAATAATACAGATCAGGCTTTGCCATTATCACAAGCCTATAGCTATGGCGGCTATTGCATGCAGCTCAATGCCGATCAACTGATTTTAGGTGCATCGTTTTATCCAAATCGGGAAGATTGTGACGTCTTGGCAGAAGACCATGTGCATAACTACGAACTTATCCACAGTGTCTTTCCTGCGTATGCCGAAAACTTAGCACCCGTAGATACTTGGCAAGGTCGCGCTTCGCTACGCGCCCAAAGTAAGGATTATTTTCCCCTACTTGGCAAAATGCGTGATGATCAGGAAATTTACAGCTTTGCAGGACTCGGTTCTAAAGGCTTTTTATTTGCCCCGTTGTGCAGTGAAATACTGGCGGCACAAGTTTTAGCAGAAGCCTGCGCTGTACCTAAAAACTTAGTACAAAAACTGGCAGCTACACGTTTTCAGAAAAAGGTGAAAACCAAGAAGCCTTATTTTAAAGCTCCTCCACCTTCAAGCTAACGCTCGCTTAGAGAAAATAGAAATAAAACGATACCCAACAAAAAAGCGCCTTACGGCGCTTTCTTCATATTGATGATACTTAGTGACCTTGTTCCAAAGGCATGCCTGCGTCGCGCGCAGCACGTGTACCACCCATTAAAACCACATATTCACGTGAGCTGTCCAAACCTTCTAGTTTTTCCGCTGCACGTGGGGCTTTACTTCCGCCACCACATAAAATGTAAATGGGTTGATCCGCCGACACCTGAGTAAGACTCTCTGCTGATAGATCGTTAATTGGCTGATTCACAGCACCTTTAACATGAGCTTCTGCATAAGCACTTGCATCACGTACATCCCAGATAATCGCGTCAGCTGGGAACTCAAATGTTGTAATTTCTTGTTTACGGATCATTGCGCACTCCTTTGATGTAAAACAACACTTGGCAAATGAAGAAAACATCCCTAGCATCTCAGATATTGTTTCCATTTGCAAAGGTCTTCATTATGCCTTCTTTCGATATTGTTTCTGAATTAGAACTTTTTGAAGTGAATCATGCGGTTCAAAACACACAAAAAGAAATCGGTACTCGTTTCGATTTTCGTGGTCAGGATGTTTCTATCGACCTCAATGAAAAAAACAAAGAGATTAAAATCTCCACTGAAAGTGATTTCCAATGTGAGCAAGTGTATACCATGCTCGAAAATCACTTCTATAAGCGTAAAGTCGACATTCAGGCGCTTGACCCACAAAAAATGACCGCATCGGGTAAAAATGTGATTCAAGTGATCAAACTTAAAGATGGTCTTGACTCAGATACCGCAAAAAAAATTAACAAAGCCATTAAAGACAGTGGCATTAAAGTGCAATCTTCTATTCAAGGTGACAAAATTCGAGTGACCGACAAGAAACGCGACACATTGCAACAAGTAATGGCGTTCTTGAAAGAGCAACAATTTGGTCTGCCACTGCAATTTAACAACTTTAAAGATTAATTTGGGGATGTCATGACACCAACCAATCGCTTAAACAAACTGGTCAAAGCAACATCAAAATTGCCGAAAGGCATTCAAAGCCGCCTTTTGAGTCAAGCCTTTGGTCGTGTCGTGCCGATGGTGGGCACTGCGAAAATTCGCTATCAAGAAGTAACCCCATCGCAAGTGGTGGTCAGTCTTGCCAATCATAAAGCCATGCAGAATCATATTGGACAGGTACATGCCTGTGCTATGGCGCTGTTGGCTGAAACTGCCACAGGTTTTGTAACGGCTATGAATGTACCAGATAGTGCCATTGTGCTGATTAAAAGCTTGAAAGTAGACTTTAAACGTCCGACTCAAGGTGCAATGACAGCGATTGCCACACTCAGCCCAGAACAGCAACAACGCATGCACAGCACCGACAAAGGTGAAACACTGGTCAATGTCAGTGTGATTGATGAATCAGGCGAAGCCCCGATTCAGTGTGAAATGTTATGGGCATGGGTGTCCAAAGCACATTTAAAGCAAAAACAAGATTGATACTTGTTTCTCTCCAAAAAAATCCCAGCTACTATGCTGGGATTTTTTCATTACGATGTTTGATTCGCCTGAGCTTCTAAAAACTTCTGTTTGGCTTCTTCAGGAATCTGACGTTTTGAGCCTTTGACATCAACCGCAACAAAGGTAAATACGCCTTCGGTGACACGCACGGCTTCACGTGAATCGTCATGGCTGTCCCACACTTCAATTTGCATTTGAATTGAAGTATTGCCCACTTTCAAAATTTTGGTGTAGCAACTGATCACATCGCCCACTTTTACAGGCACCAAAAAAGTCATTTGGTTAATGGAAATCGTGGCACAACGTCCTTTACTAAAACGCTCGGCATGAATCGCACCTGCCAAGTCCATCTGTGAAACGATCCAGCCTCCAAAGACATCTCCACTCCAGTTGGTATCTGCTGGCATGGCAATTGTTTGTAGGGAAAGCACTCCCTCTGGTTTTACATGAGAATCTGACACGTTCACTCCGGACATTTGCATTAAATTAGCACGAACAGTGCATTAAGACTGGGCATTGAGTTGCTGATCCAACCACTGTTGTAATTCAGTCGCTCGTAGCGCGCCGCTTATTCTAGCAATTTCATTGCTTTTATTCATCAATACCAGTGTTGGAATACTGCGCACATGGAATGCACTGCTTAAGCGTGGATTGGCCTCGGTATCAATTTTGGCAAACACCACCTGCGGATTCTGCTTGGCAACTGTTGCAAAATGTGGTGCCATCATCTTGCAAGGACCACACCAGTCCGCCCAAAGATCAATCAGAATAGGTAAATCGCTATTTTGGATAAAATTACTGAAATTTTGCTCATTCAATTCAATGGGTGCAAGCGGAATCAGCGCTTGATGACACTGCCCACATGCAGGATTGGCAGATAATTTATCTTCAGGTACACGGTTTTTTGCACCACATCCAGGGCATACAATAATCATTTACTGACTCCAAACAGTTGCTGTAAAAACTCTAATTGGGTCTGAATCGCTTTTTTAAACCATTCTCCATGATAAATATCGAAATGTTGCATATCCCACTCCTCATATTGCACATAAGGTGCAATATTGGTGGCCGCTTCACGACTCGACTCAATTGGAATCAGGCTGTCAAGCTGTGCAGCAATAAATAACACAGGGATGTTGATTTGGCGGACTTCCTGAATAGGACGATAACGGATTAAATGAAAAAACACCCGCGCAGGAATGGTACCGCTCCAATAATAATCAGGATTTACAATGGACATATAACCTGCATAACTGTCTGCAGTCGGTAAAAAACACAGCGCCTTTTGCGCCACCACAGGCAGTGTTTTTGGCGACATACCGACCTTTGCACCCATATAATCCTGACTAGAAATTTTTAAGGCTTTGGGAAGTTGCTGCAAAGGATACAACTTGGCACTTTCCGCACCATCGACAAAAGGCACTTGTACCATCACCGCAGCCAAATTGTGTAATCTCGAAGCCAAACTTAGCACATATCCACCGCTCAGCGATGTCCCCCATAAAATCATGCGCTTGGCATCTATAGATTTACGTTCTGCGATATGTGAAATCATGCTGCGCCAATCATCTAACTGCGCTTCAATAGACACTAATTCACGTGGACGCCCCGTACTTCCGCCCCAGTAGCGATAATCAAACAACACCACGGCATAGCCTGCCTGAGCAAAATGCTGTGCGTATTGCACCAATTTAAAATGACGCAAGGCAGCCAGACCATGCGCCATCAGAATCACCGCGGGTTTTTCTATAGATTTAGGGCGATAAAAGTCTGCAGCAATCACCTCATGATCACTTTTGACATATAAAGGCTCGACCGTATAGGAATGCATAAGCGCTCCATTGCGTTATTTTATCGTTATCATCGTTATAAATATTTCAGAACATTCTGCTCTTGAATCTGCTTAATGCTATCATAAAGCATATTGTCATGAATAAAATGATGGAGTATTCCCATGTCTGAACAAGTCGGTTTTGCGGGTCAAATTGGTCCTGAGCATGTGAGCCAAGTTGTAGAGAAAGGCTTTAAGTCAATTATTAATAACCGCCCAGATATGGAAGGTGGTGCTGAGCAACCAACCAGTGCGCAAATTGAAGAAGCTGCACGTGCAGCAGGCTTAGATTATGTCTATCAACCTGTGGTGTCGGGTCAAATTACTGAAGTAGATGTGCGTACGTTTGCCAATCACTATAACGAATTGCCAAAACCTGTGTTGATGTTCTGCCGCACGGGTAACCGTTCAAACAACTTATTTCAGTTAGCTAAACAAATGGATTTGTTGGATGACTAAACACATCCTCAAACATGTGTTTTGCTGTATTCTGATCTGCAGCAGTATCTCGTTGAGTTACGCAAACAATACACAGATGCTAACAAATAAAGTCAGCGTTGCAGGTCAGATGAATACTGCTAAATTTTCACAGTTGATGCGACAAGGTTTTAAATCGGTGATTGTGAACCGTCCTGATCAAGAGATAGGCAATGTGGTCAAGGTCAGCGAATTACGCAATATTGCTGAAAATCCCAGATCAGTGTGATTTATCAACCTGTCAACAGCGGTAAAATTTCTCAAACAGATATTCTTGAATTTGCCAAATATTATAATGAGCTTCCAAAACCCATTCTGATGATTTGTCGTAGTGGCTCTCGTTCTAGTGCGTTATTTCATCAGGCAAAATTTCAAGGTTTGTTGCATGAATAAAGTTTTATTGGTGGTGATATGTGTCTTGGCTCTGAGTGCTTGTAGTTCTATGCAAGTGCGCCCGACGGTGGGTGTGAGTGTGGGGACTTCTATTTAAATCTCTCAATAAAAAACAGCGCCGAAGCGCTGTTTTTTAATTTGCATCAAAACAATCATCTGATATACCAAATGGACTAATGATGTTTGGTCCTGTCCCAGTTTGATCATTATAATCTGTTTCACGTACTGGTAATTGAAAATCGAAAGTCTTGCCGAAAGGAATAGACTGATTCTCCATACGTGCACTTAGACTTAAGTATAACCATTTTGAATATTTTTGATCATAGATAAGATTAATAGTTGCTTTACCATCAGCATCAGTTTTCACTTTAATAAATGATAATGTAGAGTTGGTCGCTCCTTCGTTGTTCAAATATACAACATTATTCACATCAACACTTGCAAGTTTTAGTTTTTCAGAAACTAAAGCTGCGTATGTAATTGAATTACCATTCCAATCCAAACCCGTCTCATTTTTGACCGGTGAATTGTTTAATGTACAAATAGCTGAGCTTAATGGATAAAGGCCAATATTATTTGAAAAATAGTATTTCCCTTTACTATACTGGATAGCACGAGATGAAATCGTTACATCTTGATTAGCATTATCTATACCCAAATCCAAATGAACGTCTTGGATATATTTCCCACTATTAGCACTCAATGCACCAAGAGAAATACCCGAACTATCACCACCATACAAATTTTCATCTATATATTTGACTAAATCTATAGTTTTAATTTGTTCGCTTGTCACAACTCCTGATTCAACAACTTGAACTTTAAATTTCAATCCTTGAGCCAACATAATTGATATTTGCTGTTCAGTTAAATTTAATGGCTTTGAACTTATAGTAAATGCAACATATCCTTCATCATTAGTTGAAGCTACCGAAGTACTTGAAATTTCGAGCTGACCATTAAATGAATTTTCAAGAGAAATCTGTACTGGTTTATTATTTACAGAATCAGTTTCATTAATTGCCTTAAGTCTAATCTGCACAGCAATCTTATCACCAACAACTGCAAGTGCCTGCTTGTCGGTTAAAATACTCCAATCATATTTGTTCGGTATTTCAACGACTTCTTTTTCTGGATCATAAGCCGAAATAAGATGAGGTTCTGAAGCTAAAGTATTACCTTTATCATCCTTAACAGATACCTTAACGTTTACACCTTTCAAGATTTCATTAATCGTGGATTCATCCAAGCCCGCATCAACTTTAACATTAAATCGTGCAATACCCTGTCCATCAGTTTTGATTCCTGCGGATTCACCCTCTACCTCCTCACTTGATGGAATGTACTCAATCGCAGCTTTATTCTTTAATACATCTGTAGATTCAACTATTAAAGCAACATTAGGTAAAATAGCTCCATCATTCATTACACGTACAGACACTGTAAAAGTATCTCCACGCGCATTAAGTTTTTCTACTATTGGAAGATACTGAATTTGAATATTTTTAAACAGGTTTTCCTCTTGTGTGCCAGTTCCTGTTCCTGCGGTAGGAGCACTAACACCTTTATTATAGTACCCATCACTTCCACCGCCACCACAGCCAGCCAATAAAACTGCTAAAGCCACAGCCGAAAATTTCAAACTAATTTCTTTCTTTTTCATTGAGTTATTCCCCAAATCCCTCTAAAACTATGAGTTAATCAAACATAAAATTAACCCCAGTTACGGATAAGCCAAAGATTTAATCACATGAATTTTAGGCTTATTCTTTTGGCAAAGTTGATACGCACATAGTGAAGAAAATACGCCTGCTAAAAAACCAGCAATCGAACGATGTTTA
>NZ_VPEY01000027.1:0-33124 GCF_013416935.1 Acinetobacter sp. YH1901141
AAATCCTATAGAACAGATGTGGGCATGGGTTAAACGTAAGCGTAAAGAATGGTTGATCGACTCAGTCGATGAGTTATTTCGAGTTTTTTTCGAATCTTGTATGAATAATAAAGTAGTTTGACTATAGCAATTTTTCCATCTGCACCACCACAGACCTGTGCATACATCCGCCCATCTGAACCTACACTGGCCCGCTTCACCTGAATCTGTGCTTGCTGTAAACGCTGAACAATTTCCGTAAGGGTTAAACCTGAATCTGGCTCACACTGTCGATGTTGCAATGATGTGTACATTTCGACCTGCGCAGTAGGTGTTGTGGATGTAGCAGCATGATTGGCACACGCAGTCATCAGTATTGAAACCGCTACTACTGCAATAGATTGACTAAATATCTTCATCACATACCCTCTTTCAATATTAAAATTAAATATTCAAATTAAATATTGAAGCACGATCTTTGCAATAACACTGCGCTAGAAATGCAAACAGATGTAAGCATCTCGCTCATCCAGATAACTGTTCAAGCATCAACAAAATTTGCGCAAAACACTGAATTCTATGTTTTGGTGCAGCCAAGTCTAACTCCTGAGCCGAACCATAGCCGTATTCGACTGCAACACAATCGACTCCATTGGCTCGTGCACCTAAAATATCGTGTTCACGATCTCCAATCATTAAACATTGTTCAGGTTGCAATTGTTCTTGCTGCAAAATATAGGCAATTAAATCCGCTTTATTGGTACGCTCACCATTTAGTTCGCTACCGTAGGGATATTCAAAATATTGCAATAAATCGAAGTGATCTAAAATTTGGCGTGCATAAATTTCAGGTTTGGCTGTTGCTAAAAACAGTCGATAGCCTTGCTGTTTTAAATCTGCCAATGTTGCAGCAACATCTTCAAAGACATGATTTTCAAATAAGCCTGTTGCAGCAAAACGCTCTCGATAGCCTGCTAAGGCTTGCTCTGCCAATACGTCATGCACATCTACATGAAGTAATTTTGCCAAAGAGGCTTTTAAGGGCGGCCCGATAATCCAATCAATATTTTCCGTATCTGCAATAGGATGTCCAACCTTAGCCAAACCATAACGCGCAGAAGCGGTAATGCCCTCTTTCGGGTCGGTCAGCGTGCCATCTAAATCAATTAAAAGGTTCTTTATCACAATGTCAGCCTATGTGCCTAAATGACTATCGAGTGTTACTCCAAAGTTGCCTATACTAACGTAAATAGAAGCAATTAAGGATATGTGTGTGCGACCAACAGTACTATGTTTTTCTGGTTTAGACCCTTCGGGTGGCGCTGGTTTACAGGCTGATATTGAAGCCGTTGGCAATAGCGGTGCACATGCAGCGATTGCCTGCACAGCACTGACCATTCAAAACTCTCAGCAAGTATTTGGCTTTGAAGCAACGTCTAAAGAATTGTTATTGGCGCAAGCCAATGCGGTGGTGAATGATTTGCCCATTAAAGTTGTAAAGTCGGGCATGTTGGGCACCACTGACAATATTGCAGCGCTGGCAGATTTTTTACGTGCACATCCTGATTATTTATATGTGCTTGACCCTGTTTTGGTTGCCAATAGTGGTGGTTCTTTAGGTGATCAAGCGACTTTGGTTCTGGCATTTGTCGAGTTGATTCCACTGGCGACTTTAATCACGCCAAATACTGTGGAATTACGTGCCTTAACGGGTGAAGATGATTTAGAACGCGCAACAGCTAAATTATTTGCACTGGGCGCGCAGGCCGTTTTGGTCAAAGGTGGGCATGAAGATACCCCTGATCATATTCGTAATGCACTGTATATTAACAATGAAATGGTTTCAGAAACCCGCTGTCCACGGCTTGAAGGTGAATATCACGGTTCAGGCTGTTCATTGGCGAGCTTTATTGCAGGGCGCTTGGCAATGGGAGATCAACTGAAACAAGCGGTACAACATGCTGAAACTTGGTTGTTTGGTGTGCTTAAATATGCGGAAACGCCTGTACCGAACGGACAGAAAATTCCGAAAAGGTTTTAGTGCTTATCGTTCAACTCCTTCAAACCCTGATCACCTTGTATCAGGGTTTTTCATTGCAACTTTTTAACGTTCGTGCCGTTGTTTCAAATTTTCGACATGTTGACGATTGGTTTTCCAAGACTTATCAAGTAGTTCTTTTTCAATTCTCAGCTGAATACGTTTCAGTTTCATCGGTGAAATGACTTCATGCCGAAAACCTTTGACATACTCAACCCATGCACTGCCTTTAAAAACATTGTTGGGCAAAGAGGTCTTAAACTCACAGTCTGGCATAAATACAATCACAGAATGCAGATATTCAGGCTCGACAATATCGCTCAATACTGATTCCAAAACTTTTATATGCTTATAGTTCTGATAGACAGGATTTTGAAACTTGTAGGTCTTTTTATAAATTTTTTGTGTCCATACTTTTTGGCGTTCTCCACCAAAAATCCAGCCTTTATAGTTTTTTGTTTCAATCACAAAAACCCCAAAAGGACTCAATAAAATATGATCTATTTGGGTTGTTCCTGTGGATTCATCAGGCAAAGTTACATCATTCAACAAGATATAACGTTCATCTAAATACAACTTCACATGCGTACTTACTGCGAGTTCCCCCACCTTTCCCTTTAGAAAAGGTTTGAAAATTTTGATCAGCCCTACACCTGCAACAAGCAGAATAAGCCACCAAAACTGCAACAATAATGTTTTTAACATTTCCCCTGCTCTATTTTATTTTGATCAAAATTGTTGTTGAATCTCAGTCATTTAAACTTTTGAAGTTGAAGATTCTAACTTTAACAAAATCGCTTTATTATCCAACCCGCCTGCAAAGCCCACCAATTTTCCACTTGCACCCACCACCCGATGACACGGTGCAATAATCGAAATTGGATTTTTGCCATTTGCCGCCCCTACGGCACGCATCGCATTCTCACTACCAACTTGTTCGGCAATTTGCTTATAACTACGAGTTTCCCCAAAAGGAATGCTTAATAACACCTGCCAGACTTTCTTCTGAAATTCAGTGCCTTCAAAATCAAGAGGCACATCAAATTGCTGACGCTGACCTGCAAAATACTCTTGGAGTTGCTGCTGAGTTTTGAGCAAAATTGGATGATCATCTTGTCGAACTAAACTGGCTAAACGTACCCGTTTATGATCTTCGTTATCCCACATTACCGCAACCAATGCGTGATCGTGAGCCACCAATTTAAGCACGCCTACAGGAGTGTCCATTTCAGTAAATGCCAATTGCATTATTTTTCTCCTCAAGCAGGTTGGGTATCAGGTCATCCTGTTTTTAACTCAAACCGATCTGTTATTGAGCACACACTAAAAGACTGCATTCCAAGTTAGCTGGATGAAATTTTCATAAGCACCAAACCTGAAATAATCAGAACTGCAGCCAACATACGCATAGCACTGGCAGGTTCGCCTAAAACAAAAATACCGACTAAAAATGAACCGACTGCGCCTATACCTGTCCAAATCGTATAAGCCGTGCCTAATGGCAAAGTACGCATGGCATAGGCCAAAAGCGCAAAACTTAAAATCATAAAAAAGATAGTCACGATACTGGGCGTTAATTTACTAAAGCCGTCAGACAACTTCATGGAGTATGCCCAAACCACTTCAAAAATACCCGCCAATATCAACATCATCCAGGCCATAACGCCCTCCTTCAATAGCATGAAATCAGGCCGTCCTGAAGATTTTTCTTGTCGAGTGTTCAGTCACTTTGACTATTTCTAAAAACCCAAACAAGGGAGGTCGTTCCTCCTGTTGCAATTTAAGCCACCGCGCAGCGATGATCCGTCTATTTTAAACTTAAAATTTTGCGCGTACCATTCAATACAAACATGGCCACAACTAAGCCAATAATCAGGTCTGGATAATTCGACCCTGTCAGCATCACCAAACCGCCCGCGATAATCACACCTAAATTCACAATCACATCATTGGCGGAAAAAATATAACTGGCTTGCATGTGGGTTCCACCATCTTTATGCCCTGAAATTAGCCATAAACAGGTGACGTTTGCCAGCAATGCCACAGCACCAATGACCATCATCAACATGGATTCAGGCTCACTGCCTAAGAAGAAACGGCGCAGGACATCAAAGATAACCAGTGCAGCCAAACCCAGTTGTACCCAACCAGACAAATGTGCAGCTTTGAGCTGTTTCTTGGCGGATTGACCCACGACAAATAAAGCCAAACCATACACGGCGGCATCGGCAAACATATCTAAGGAGTCAGCAATTAACCCAGTCGAAGATGCAATTAAACCTGCAATTAATTCCACCAAAAACATAGCGGCATTAATACCAAGCAAGGCATATAGCACTTTTTGTTGTGCAGCGCTGTTAGATACAGGCAGTTCAGTTTGTGTATTGGCTTCAGTCTGTTGCAACACAGCACCCAAACCCAATGCTTCTAATTTATGGGTAATTTCTGTGGCAGATTGGTTGCTGTGATAAACCTTTAAAAGTCGTGCAGGTGAATCAAAAGACAAGGCTGCAATATCATTATGATCTGCCAAAGCAATCCGCACCATTTGTTCTTCTGCGCCACAATCCATTTTAGGAATATGGTATGCACTCACCCACGGACTCAAAAGTTCCGAATCCAAAATTGTTGCTTTATCTGCCTTGGCAGTCGTTGCAGATGTACAGCTATTTTGATCAGCACAGCTTTTTTCTGTATCGCAAGACGAACCACAGCCTGTATCGCCACATGACTTGGAGTGTGTAGGCGCAGTTGCACAAGGCTGGTTTACATTTTTTTGCGTATCACAACCACAGCCAGTATTGTTTAGATTTTGGTTTTCTAAGTTTTTATCTTGATTCGATTGAGGATCTTGAGTTGATGAAGACATACGCCACACCCAAAAATACAATAGGCTCAGTATAAACCAAGCCTATGTATTTAGGGACAATCTATTCTATTTAGAAGCAGCAACGATCCATTGACTTAATCATTGATAAATACCCCTAATCATTAAAACCTGAAACGCAAGCCTATCGCATATAAGCCGCTCTGCTCGGAATCGGTTGCAGACTGCCAATCAGTGTGTTGATCACCTTTCGTATACTCATAACCTGCACTGATATACGGCATGATGTTCTTGCTGATTTCATAACGCATTTCCACACCCACAGCTGCGCGGTTGAGTCCTGTTTTTTTCGCATATTTGGCATCATCCTGCAGAATAACATCTACATCTAAATAAGGCTGTGCGATCAATTTCTGAGTCAATAACAGATCCCGTGTGGTTTCCAAACTCAAAGCCGCATATTGATCCTCACCCAAATAAAAATAAGCATCGGTTTCAAAAAAATATGGAGCTAAACCATGTAAGCCAAACACAGCGTCAAACTTATCTTCTCGGTCTGTTTGATGCTCTTGCTGATTCACTTCGTGTCGATAACGCACACCTGCTTGCACATCCCAAAAATCTGAAATCATACGACTGTATAACAACTTGGCATCATATTCAGTCGCTTGTGACTCTTGCTTATCGCTATGAATTTTCACAAACAACTTGTTTTCATCAGTTCCGATACGAGTTTGTAATTTAGATTTGAGCACTCCCTCGGCATGATCATTCACTTGCCATTGCGTATCTAAAGTGCTCACCGCGTACACCTGCGCACCATGTTCTTTACGATGATCGTGTGACTGCGACTCTTGCACGGACGAATCGGATTGATGCGATTGATGCGATTGATGCGATTGATGCGATTGATGCGATTGATGCGATTGAGTATCAGCCTGAGCTGCAATTGTTGCAATCTCTGCTGAACTGGCATGTGCACTATGCACCTCTGTCGCTGCTAGCCCAACTGTACTGATGCAGCAGACAGAAATACTTAAAACTGTTTTCGCAAAAAGATTAATGTTGTGCATGTGCTGCTCCTTTTTGCGCTGTCGCTGAAGGGGTTTGAGTGGCTTGAATTGCTGTGGTTGAAAGCGGTTCATTTTCACTCACCTGCGCTACAATCAATTTATTCATCATTCCCGCGCTCATGTGATAGAGCAAATGACAATGTATTGCCCATTCACCTAATTCATCTGCAGTAAGCAGTGCAGTTACAGTTTGACCTGGCGGCACAATTAAGGTGTGTTTATTCGGCATTTCTGCTGCCGTTTGACCATTTTCCAACTGCATAAACATGCCATGTAAATGCATTGGATGTGCCATCATGCTGTCATTGATAAATTTAATCCGAATACGCTCACCATATTTCACCTTGAGTGGTGTGGCATCACTAAATTTCTTACCGTTGATTGTCCAGATATAACGCTCCATCGTACCGCCTAAACGCACGACCAATTCACTGCTTGGTTCACGTGTATCTGCTTGTGGCTGCAGCGATTTCAAATCTTCATAGTGCAAGGCTTTATGCCCCGCGGGTGTAGAAGCATTTGCCCATCCATATACCACCGCATTTTTGTGTTCTGTTGAAGGCATGCCATGTTGTGTATGCGTATTTTCAGACATTGTTGCATGGTTCATCTTGGAATGATCCATTTCCGACATCGCTGCATGATTCATCTTGGAATGATCCATCTCCGACATTGCTGCATGGTTCATCTTGGAATGATCCATTTCCGACATCGCTGCATGGTTCATCTTGGAATGATCCATATCCGACATCGCTGCATGGTTCATTTTGGAATGATCCATTTCAGACATCGCTGCATGATTCATTTTTGAGTGATCCATTTCAGACATCGTTGCATGGTTCATCTTGGAATGATCATCGCCTGAATGCTCTGTAGCATGCCCCATATCTTGCATGGTGAGTAAAGCACGCGGGCGCGCTGCAGGGAGCTGTAGATTTGATGTTGCAGAATGAAGTTCACTCTGCAAGCTACCCACAGCAAAACCTGAGCGGTCTATTGATTCCGCTTCAATTTGATAATGCGCTGCTTGAGGTTCAACAATCACATCGTAGGTTTCTGCAGTGCCGATACGAAATTCATCCACAGTAACAGGTTTGACTGGCTGACCATCGGCACTGACCACTGTCATTTTTAAGTTTGGAATCCGCACATCATAAAACGACATGGCAGAGGCATTGATAAAACGTAAACGCACTTTTTCATTTGGCTTAAATACACCTGTCCAGTTCTGTTCAGGTGTCTTGCCATTCATTAAAAAAGTATAGCCTGTGACATCGGAAAGGTCGGTTTTCAGCATGCGCATCTGATTCCACATTTTGCGGTCTGACCATGTGGCTTTTAGCCCATCACGCTGTACTTGACGCCAAACATCACCTAAGGTTTCACGCTGATTTTGATAAAACTCGGCTGAAATTTTTAAATCTTTCTGAATTTGATTGCTAGATTTTTCATGAAAATCTGACAGCATCACCACATAATCACGATCTGTGTATTCATGTGCGTTTACGGCTGGCTTGGCTTTAGGATGAATCACCAAAGAGCCGTATAGACCATCTTGTTCCTGACCTTTGGAATGTGCGTGATACCAATAGGTACCACTTTGACGTACTTTAAATTGATAAACAAAATGTCCTTGTGGCTTAATCCCTTGAAAACCATTAAATCCAGGCACACCATCCATCAAACCGGGCAACAATAAACCATGCCAGTGAATAGATGAGTCCTGATTTTTTAATTGATTATTAACGTGAATTACCGCCTCATCGCCTTCTTCAAATTCGAGTGCAGGCGCGGGAAATTGTCCATTGACTGTAATACGTTGAACAGGTTTTCCCGTGATATTGACCGTTTGTTCTGCAATGGTCAGGTGATATTCCTTGACCGCAGCAAATGCAGAACTCGAACACAATGCACAGACTGTTAAAAACAGCGCAGGCTGATAAAATTTAGACATGACTTAATCCTTAAAATAAAACGTAAAGGTGTTTTGAATTCAGGATTAAGCTTTGGGTGGACGTAAAATTTGCTGCCAATGCCCAAGTAAATGTTGAGCTTGATAAGCAGGCAATAGAATATTGACCGATGTAAATGCTATAGGTTGAATCAGTTCAGGGACTTGCACATTCAACACACTGTTTAAGCTTTGACAATGCAACTGCGCACAGTCCTGACAATTCGTCTTTGCAGTAGAAAAATCAGCCGAGCCATAACAATCTGCCGCATTTAAATCGGTATCCGTTGCGGATGTGTGCTGACTGAGATGATGGTTGGCCTTGGCATCATGCCCAGATATATGCTGCTTGGTTTCAGGATACGTTTGTAAAGCTGTGGTATGACAATCTGGTAAAGATGTCATTTCACTCGCTGCGGTTGCAGAATGTCGAATCTCAGACCCTGCTGCCTGATTTGACATCATCCAATCATGTGCAGGTTTTACCGCAGCACTAACAATACCACTCCACCCTATGACAAATGCCATCAGGACAACAAACCACATTTGATTGTAGGGTTGAGTCAGCACTAAATAAATTCCTGAGTATGAAAGATGCAGACCTGAACTTGCACAAGAATTGAACATTTTTGCCAAGTACAATCCACAATCTGCAATGCACTCAATATAATTCAAGCCCCACTTATACACAATATCTTCTGCATTGAAAAACAGAGTGAATCCGTGCGATTTAAAAGCCAACTAAAACAATCAAGTTATATATTAAGCAACTTATTTTTATAATTAACTGAGTAAATACTCAATAAATTCAGTGTATTTAAAATAAACAAAAAGGATTCGACTGAATCCTTTTTATACTTATTTTGTATAAGTCATAAACAATTGATGTACAGATGTTTATAAATTAATCGGCTTATCCATAGTGTTATCAACATAGATATCCATACGGTTATCTACAAAGTTATCCACAGCATAAGCACTTGTGATTGTAGAAATTTATACTTCGACTGCGCCAACTTTTGCCAATTCAGCACGCATTTCATCAATCACCGTTTTATAGTCTGGCTTGCCAAAAATTGCTGAGCCTGCAACAAACATATCTGCGCCCGCTTCTGCAATTTCACGAATATTGGCAGGTCTCACACCACCATCGACTTCTAAACGGATATCACGACCTGAAGCATCAATGATTTGACGTGCCTGACGTAATTTCTCTAAAGTCATTGGAATGAATTTTTGCCCACCAAAACCAGGGTTCACACTCATGAGTAAAATCTGATCAACTTTATCAAGTACATAATCTAAATAATGCAGCGGTGTAGCAGGGTTAAAGACCAAACCCGCTTTTGCCCCACCCGATTTAATCAGTTGCAATGAACGGTCAATATGCTCTGAAGCTTCAGGATGGAACGTGATAATGTCTGCGCCCGCTTCTAGAAAATCACCAATCATGCGGTCTACAGGTTTTACCATTAAGTGCACATCAATTGGTGCAGTAATACCATAGTTTTTCAATGCCTTACATACACCTGCACCGAAAGTTAAATTCGGTACATAGTGATTATCCATCACATCAAAATGCACCACATCGGCACCTGCCTGAAGTACATTTTCCACTTCTTCGCCTAGACGAGCAAAATCTGCAGATAAAATAGACGGCGCAATTAAATAAGGCTTGGACATGGGAGAACCTAGCTGAATATTGGGATTGTGGCGCATTATAGCAAAGACTGCTTGATGTGGTGGATTCTGTTACGATTGGATCATTCAGTTGGATCATCCAATTTAATAATTCTATATCCGCAACGCTCTGTTGCAGCATTCCACTGTTCTTTCAGTCTAGCTTTGTTATGGTGAACACCATTACTCATTTGAACAACATGCTGGTTTCAACAGATGATAAACAGTTCTGCCCATATTCAAACAACGCAAGCAAGCCGTATTGCCAAGCGTCTACTCAACCACTGGAAACATAAATTTGATGTTGCAGAAAGCGCAACCCAATACCAAATTATGATGCCAAGTGCCACAATTCTACTTATACCCCAAACACATGAGCTTGTAGTTGAAATTCAGGTAAAAAATACTGAAACAGATTTAAGTTACCTCGAACAAGTCGTGCTTGATCATTTAAGTCGTATGGGACAAACAGAATTGAGCGCGGTTTGGCAACGGTACTAACTGTTTCATGTTAAGGCGCTAAACGCTGCGTTTGTTCAAAATCCTTAACCGCTTGAATACGTTTTTGTGTTGCAGGATGGCTTTGTAAAAAATCCAAAGGGCTTTTGGCGGTGTCTTCACCTGCATCTTCTGCCAAACGCTCCAGAAAATGGGCAAAATGAATGGTTGGAATGCCCTGAGCATGCATCGTATTTAAAGCATAATAATCTGCTTCAGATTCAAAATTACGTGAATAATTTGCCCCCACGAGCGCCACAGGCAAGGTCGAAACTAAATCTGTACCATCTCCTGTAATCGCGAGCAAAATAATACTAAACCCTAAGCTCGATAAAGCCTGTTGCAAGCTGTGTCGTTCTACCAAATGCCCTTGTTCATGTGCCAACACGCCAATGATTTCCTGATCATTCTCCGCCAATTCCACCAATTCATCGGTCAAAATAATGGTGTTATTCGGAATTGCCAGAGCATTCGCGCCTAAGCGATCACCTTGTCGAAACAGCACTTTGGCAGGTGTATCTCCTGCAATAAGCTGTCGATAATCTGTTAGAATTTTCTGCTGACGCGCTGCGGGCAGTTGGCTTGGCGCTGTCATGTCTAAGATATAACGCTCTGCTTCATCACCAATTTGCTTTAAGGTATTCGCAGGTAACTGAAAAGCAACGTATTTGGATGCACTTGGGATGCCCCATTGCACTGTGGCAAATACCATCAACAACACAAAAACCAGACTAAATACAATTAGGCTTGGCGTACGTTCCAATTTCCAAATAGAATGCTGCACCTGTTTATTTCGCAGTTGAAACCATTCAGGCAAGGCTTCGGAAAATTCAATACGTGCATCGTCTTTAAGTTCAATGACAGGTTGAATTTTACCTAGTGCGCCCACCAACATCATGTCTTGATAATGATAGTGTCGTTGTTGCTGTAAATTTTCACCATAACGAATAAGTACCGACTGAGCATCTATAGGAGAGATTTTGGCAGCCCATGGTTTAGACACTACACCATCATAAAATACCACATCCACGATCTGTGCTGCCATCTTCTTCTCCTAGCTTACAGCGATACATCAATATCAAAAATATCACTGAGTTCTTCTGCAAGTGCGCTATGTTCAGCTTGCAGTTTATTGATCATCAAATCTGGATCATTTTTTAAATGTAGACTTAAAGACTCAACCTGATAGCGATATAAACGAATGGCTGCCCATGGGGTCATTAAACCCAAACTCAGAACTTTCACAATCCAATTGGTCACCACAATCCAAGTATAGTGCCACTGTCCGCAATCGGTCTGAAATTCACTACGACTGATACTGGTATTGTTCCATGTGGTGATAAAAATTCGCGCCGACATTAGTGGCCAAATTAAAAATATCCCCAACAGATAAACCGCTAAAAATAACCAAACCAACTGCGCAGGATTACGACTCAACTGTCCTGCCAAAGTCAACATTATCCCGACAGCAAGCAAAATGCCAAAGAACAAAAAAATAGGCATATACATTGCGCGCATATATGCTGGCCAGTCTGCTTTTAGTTTAAATTTAAGCTGTCCTGCATATAAATGGTCTAGGCAATAACGCTTATACATCCACACCAACACAGGAAAAAATAAGCCCAAAGTAAACAAATTAATTACGATACATTTTAAAAATACCCAATAGGCTTCTTTGTTACTGCCTGAAAAATAAAAACGGGCATTGCCAAATTTACTATTTCGCGCCTTGAAACGGATGGTCGCTCGAATCAACCACGGCACAGCTAAATATAAAACCACCACGCCAATGACCATTGCTTTTACTGAATAATTGGAAATCACCGAGATCGCAACATAAATTCCAATAGCAATTAAACGTCCCAATAAAATTTTATGTGGGATGCCCGTGAAATCAAAACGACGTTTGATTAATTCGGTATTGCCATAAAAGTAGCGCAAACGACGTACTTTTGCCCACGGTGCATACAGCCCAAAGGTCACGATCATCAACAAAATATTGACAATCCAAATACCAAAATACTCTGAGGCGCTACCATGAAACTGAAAATGATGAATCCGTCCAAGTAATGGATTCCGTGCGGGTGGCGTTGTCGGTTCCACTGGAAAAAACGGGGAAGATGGCGTTGCTTGTTGTGGTGAATCCCATTCTGAATTGTGCATGTGATGCCTTATTTATTTTATTGTGCGGTCGTTATTTTACCCAGACACTCAAACCCAAATGAGCAATCTTTCCAAATGGTAAAAAAGCAAGTGTTCACCATTCTAATAAAAAGTGAACAACTTGCCTAGAAAAGTTTAAAAATCAATGCGTAAAATTGAGTACTTGGCTTAGTCCGCTTGCAATTGTACCGCATGGAATTGCAAATGCTGATCTATAAAGCTTTGAATGAAATAATAGCCATGATCATAGCCTGCATGTTCCCGCAAACTCAATTTTTGCCCAACCGCATCGCAAGCTTGCTGAAATAATGCAGGATTGAGCTGACTATAAAATTGATCTTTCAATCCCTGATCAATCAAAATTTCACTGAACAATGCACCTTTGACCTGCACCAAAGCAGTCGCATCGTGCTGTAACCATACTTGCTGATCTGTACCTAAATAATTAGAAAATGCTTTTTCACCCCACGGGCATTGGCTTGGCGCACAAATCGGAGCAAAAGCAGACACTGACTTAAATTTTTCAGGATATTTAAACGCGAGGGTCAATGCACCATGACCGCCCATACTGTGCCCCATGATGCCAACGTGCTGTGCCTGAATTGGGAACTGTTGCAGCACCAATTGATAAAGCTCATCGGCTACAAACGTTTCCATTTGATAATGTGCCGCCCACGGTGATTGTGTCGCATTGATATAGAAACCTGCACCCTGTCCAATATCCCAATGGTCGCCTTTCGCAACAGCTTCACCACGTGGTGAAGTATCTGGACTAATCAAGATTAATCCCAATTGTGCTGCCATGTGCTGCGCATGTGCTTTAATCGCAAAGGTTTCTTCGTTACACGTTAAACCCGCCAAATAAAATACCGCAGGACACGCCTGCCCCGCCAAAGCTTGTTCTGGTAAAAAAATGCCAAACTGAGTTTCAGTCTGTAAAGCATTTGAATGAAAACGATAAATCCGTTGCTCACCCTCAAAACAGCGGTTGTTCTGAATTAACTCCATCACCCTCTCCTCTTTGGCTTATTGAACAGATTGTGCACTCAATTGAATTTCAGCCGATGTTGCAACACTTTTTTGAGGAAACAAACGCTGCTCTAATTGTGGCAACATCAATTCCATATTTTTACCAATTGCCCATTGTGGCTCTGAAGGTTCAAAACCTTGCGCTTGCTCCCATTTCGCCACAGTCACTTTGGCTTCATTAAAAGCATTAGCAAAAGAGTTTTGTTCACGCATAGCCTGATCAAAAAAGGCACGACCAAAATAAGTATAATCAGCTTCGTTTGAACAACCAAACGACTCACGATCTGCTGCCGATGCAGTAATCACCAAGGTATTATCATCTTGCAAGGCGGATACAAAGCTACCTGAATAACAGGCTGAAATGACGATCACACGCCAACGAATACCCGATTTATCCAAAGTATCGCGTAACCATTTCGGATCGACCTGATTTAAGTCAAGTGGTGCATTTTCAATTTCAAAATGATCTTTTAAACCGTGTGAGGTCATATATAAAAACAGCACATCACTTTCACGGTTCATGCGCTGTCCAATACGGCGCAGCGCTAATTCAATACTGGTTTGCGAAGCAATTGGAATTGCATTGCGGGTCATTGGGTTATTAATTAACACCATCGAACGCCCAAAAGTACCAAAACGGGTATCAAACTGTTCACGAATGCGCTCAATTTCAGACATAAATACGTCTTGATAACTCGCCCCTGCAACACCTAAAAAGTACCAATGCGATTGAGCAAATTCCCCATATTGAATACTGTCTAAAGCTTTATTGAGTACACGACTTTGTGCATAAAAAGCTTCTTCGCTTAGACTTGGTGGAACTTCTTCTACTTTCCAAATGGGCTGACTTTTCACTGACATTTGCCAAACTACCAAAGTGAATAAGGTCGCCAAAACAATCAACGCACGTTCCCACCACGGCCAATGCAATTCACGTGAAAACACCCATACCACTGCCAAACTTTGCCAAACAAATAGCACCATAAAAATGGTAGGCAAATAGTCATACAACACATACGGCAAGACATCCATCATGCCCATGTATTGAATCAAGCTTTGTAATAATGCAACGTGAGTATCTAATACCAACCACAACAAAGCAGGTACTAACAATAAACGCGGGTTATTGACACGCTGAGAAAGAATAATTCCGACAATTAAGGCAATAAAGGGCCACAAGGCATAACTGACCAAACCTTGTGGGTTAAATTCACCCACTTCTCCCGCGACCAACCAACTGAATAAGGTATTGGCAAGACCACCTAAAATCCCCCAAAAAATCAGTTGTAAGATAGAAGGACGAATAATTTGCAAAGAGCGTCGCGAACCCAAAAATAACCAAACGCCTGCGGCTTGGTTGCTTTTAAAATCGTGCCAAAAATTAATGGAGGGTTTGAAGTCAATCATAGGATTCTGTTAATCGCAGCTCGCGTTTCCACACTCCAAGTTTATGCTTGTCGTCGTAATTATCAATTGTCAATTTTAACTATATAACAAATCTTTGCGCATTATAGAAGCATTGAACGCCTTGCCACTGCTTTAGTGGTAGAAATCTACCCATTGTTCAAATTTGCTTGGAAATAGGCATCAAATCGGCAAGCATCACCCTGCCATTGATGTGTGGTTTCCTGCCCCGCCAAAAATACAGCCAAACGTGGGCGCTTCACCACAACACGTTTGGCAATTTGCTGTGCCAAACCCAGTAAATGATCACCTAAATCCATTTCGCCATCTTCAGGTAACAGCAAATGTAATAACTGCATTTGTTTTTTGACTTGTGCCTGCTTTTTCTGCGCCTGTTGATGTTGATCTCGCTGCGGAAACATCGGGTCTAAATACACCACATCAACCACTTTGCCCTGCGCTGCGCAGTTGCGTAAATAATCTGCTGAATCTGTAAAAACCAACTGGATACGGGCAACAACACTTGCTAAAAAAGGATCATCTGCGGCTTGGCGTTTAGCATCCTCCAACAAAGTAAAAAGAATAGGATGACGCTCCAACAACGTGACCTGAGCACCCAAGTGTGCCATGAGTAAGCTGTCGTGTCCTAATCCTGCCGTAGCATCAATTAGGCTTGGTTTTTCCGACAAATTACAGGCACGAGCAATCATTTCCGATTTTAAAGAGGCACGTTTCAATCGCCCAACTTCAGCTTTCCAATCGGGTTGCATTTTCATGCCATTGGCACACAACCACAACCCTTCAGCATCTACACACAATGCCAATTCAGGGTTCAAACGCAAAAAACGCGCATTGAGTTTTTCTACTGTTTCAATGCACGTTTGCACGCCTCTAGACAAAAGCACAGCAGAATAATGCTGTGCTTGAGTGAGCCACTCGGCTTCGGTGTATAAGCGAAGTTCGCTTACCATAGTTTCCAGCCTGTGAATGCGAACAATAAAATGATTAAACCTGAAGCAATACGATACCAAGCAAAAATCATAAAATCACGTTTCGCCACATAAGCCACCAATGCACGGATCAGCAAAAGTGCGGAAACAAAAGAGACGATGATCCCGAAGCTGAGTACGGTCCAATCTTCAGTAGTTTGGAATACATCATAGCTTTGATATAAGTCGAGCAAGCCTGCGCCAATAATGACAGGAATCCCCAAAAAGAAGGAAAACTCAGTTGCTGCTTTTCGCGACACACCCAAGAACATCGCGCCAATAATAGTTGCACCTGAACGCGAAGTCCCCGGAATCAGCGACAATACCTGAATTAGACCAATCCAAATAGCATCTCGATAAGTTAGTTCTTCAACCTCATGGGCACGTACTTGCGGTGGATGTTTTTCAATCCACATAATGATAAAGCCACCAATAATCAAACCTATCGCCACGGCAACATCATTAAAGAGTAATTCTTTTACAGTCTGCCCAAAGGTCAATCCAATCAAAATAATTGGAATAGATGCCATGATCAGACCAAAGCCCAAGCGACGACCTTTTTCTTCGCCTGTAAACATGCCCGTAGCTGCGCCCCATAGACGTGTCCAGTACTCATAAATGACCGCTGCAATTGCCCCCATTTGAATGGCAATCACAAATACATCACTTTTTTCTTTGGTCCAAAAGTCCATCAGCTCTGCAGCGAGAATCAAATGTCCTGTGCTAGAAATGGGTAGAAATTCGGTAATCCCTTCTACAATACCCATAATTGCCGCTTTGAGCAGCAGTAAAAGATCCATAAATAACCCTAATTATGCCTTGCCTTGTTCTGGAATTTTTTTCCAAGCATTGTCACGTAAATAGACAGGCAATGCTTGTTCTGCGCTGACCCATTGCTGTTGCTGTGCACAGACGCGTGCAATAGTAGCAATATCTTGTGCGGTTGCACTTAAGCCTTTGTATTGTATTTGTTCTTGATCAATGAGACCAGCACCAGAACCGACCAATTGAAAGCGTACCGTCTGTGCAGCATCGCTATAATTCAATAATTGTTCCTGATCAACCGCCTGCATGATTCCTTGTGCATCTAGCTCAAAACTGGCGATATACACTTCATTCATGCGTGCATCCAACACAGCCGTAACCGCAGTTAATCCTTCAAGACGATAAGCCGCCTGCGCCAATGCCTGCAAAGTCGATACAGGAATTACAGGCACATCATGCGCCCACGCCAAAGCTTGCGTGACTGCCGCATTAATTCGCACACCGCTAAAAGAACCTGGGCCACGGCTAAAGGCAATTGCAGTCAGATCAGCCGTACTAATTTGAGTTTCAGCAAAGCCTTGCTCAATCATCGGTAAGATGGTTTGCGTTTGTGCTTTTGCTCGCGCATCTAATTGAAAAAAGAGTTCCTGTGTTTCATCTACAATCGAAACGGAACACTGCTCATTGGCAGTTTCCAATGCCAGCAATTTCATGCACAACCTTCAAGGAGTAAATATCAAAAATTGGCGTTATGATACTCCACTCCTGAAATTCACGCGAGGATTTACATGCCTTAGATTGCAATTCCTGAGTATAAAATTCTATGTAATTACAGCTAAAAAATGCGTTTGACTAAACGATGCAAATTCTATTTTAGAGTGTTGCAGGCTCTAGGTTTACAAAATGCTGAAAATGTTCAGCATAGTGCAGCGCACTCATTTTTAAACGTGCTTCTGCAGACTCATCCAAAGTCTTAACCACTTTACCGGGAGAACCCATCACCACAGAATTATCGGGAATCACTTTCCCTTCAGGAATTAAAGCATTGGCACCAATAATACAGTTTTTACCAATCACCGCATGATTCAGCACCACTGCATTAATACCAATCAGGGTGTTATCGCCCACGGTACAACCATGTAACATCGCCAGATGTCCAATAGTCACATAATCACCAATCTGCATTTCAATGCCTGCATCGGTGTGCAAAACAGCATTTTCCTGAACATTACTAAAATTACCCAATTTGATTTTACTGTTATCGGCACGTACCACAGCCCCAAACCAAATACTAACTTTCTGTCCCAACTCAACCTGACCAATGACCGTGGCATTATCCGCCACCCAACCATCCCACGGTTGCTGCATTGCTTTCGGGGCATATCCTTTAAATTTATACAACATGGTTCCTTCCTATCTTCACATCAAAATTTTTCTATTTCTTAAATGTTGGTGAATTTAACAAAAACGGCCATTCTTTACGATAATCCAAACCATATTCAAATAAAGACACCAACATCCGCGCTGTTAAGCCCCAAACCACTTCATCTTCAACCTGCATACTCGGAAAATATAATTTTTGTTGTGCAAAGCTCACTTCATACGGCGTTGGTGGCGCTTCCATTAAATGCTGTAAAGAGGCAAAAAAGATGCGATCAATTTCTGAAGGTTGTGGAATTAGTTCTACTTTTGGGGGAATCAGCCCCACCACAGGTTTAACCAACATCCCATTACGGGCTTTTTGCATTGGTAAATCACCAATCAACTGCACTTCAAATGGATTTAACGCCGTTTCTTCCTGTGCTTCACGTAACGCCACCACAATATTACTGGTATCTTGCGGATCGCGTTTGCCACCAGGGAAAGACACCTCACCCGCGTGATTATTGAGTAAGGTAGAACGGCGGGTTAGCAATACCTTTGGATCAGACTCGTCGGTAATGGCAATCAATACCGCTGCATGCGCTTCCATGAACGTTTTAGAAAAGCGCAAACGTTGCTGTAATAGATGCGTGAGCGAATGATCAATCATGCCTTATAATTCTCCTTGTCTAAGTTTTCATCATAGCTGAAATAGGTGGGCAATAGATAGAGAGGATGCCAAAGTTGAAATTTTCAGTTATTCTGAGAACTCCCTTCAACAATGACGATCACTATGAACTTTTGTGGAAATTGTGGACAAAAAACAACAACGAAAATTCCGCTTGGCGATCAGCAATTACGTCAAGTGTGTAGCGCATGTGGCAATATTCACTATGTCAATCCAAAAGTCATTTGTGGTGCATTGGTCGTTTGGGAAAATAAAGTATTGTTGTGTCGTCGTGCAATTGAACCACGCTATGGTTTGTGGACTTTACCCGCAGGCTATATGGAAATGTTTGAAACCATGGAGCAAGGTTCTGCCCGTGAAACCCGCGAAGAAGCCGAAGCGGAAATTGAAATCGAACAACTTTATTGCATGTATAACATTCCACGGATTGGGCAAATTTATGTGCTGTTCAAAGCTCAATTGTTGAATGGTCAATTTGGTGCAGGTGAAGAAACCATCGAATCACGCTTGTTTAGTGAAGATGAAATTCCGTGGTCTGAATTGGCTTTCCCAAGTGTAGAACGTACTTTACAACACTACTTTGCAGATCGAAAAAACAACCATTTCACGACCCACTTAGAAACCTTAGGTTCACGTACAGATCATACGGGTTAAAAACCCCACATGATGTTCATTTGAATCAAGCTAAAATTCGAATAATAAATAGCCCACTCTAAAGTGGGCTATTTTCATCACTATGTCACCTAAAATTAATGCTAAATACGCACTTTATCTGGGTTATAACACTCAGCAACATCTAGACTTACAGCTCCACCTTGGGCTTTCACCAAAGCTTTATCTGCATCAGTTGCTAAAGCTGGGTTTTGAGCCACGTAAGTTGCAAGTTGCGCATGATAAATATTGCTCCACTTCACTGTTGAGCCATTGAAATCAGACAATGTAATACGTGTAGAGTTGGCTGCAACTAAATTGCCAATATTGGCACGTGCACCGCCCACCACTTGACCATTTCCACCTTCAACCGCTTCAATTTTGGTATTCAAACCAATGACTGCGCCATCAAGTTTATGAAATATTGGATTGGCCAAAATCATACGCAAAGTAACTGCTTTATTGTCGATATCGGTTGCACCTAACACACCTATACGGTATTGCTGCACACCATTTGTATCAACATATTCAGCACCAGACTGACGAATTGCTGCACACTGACCAGACATATCGGTTTCTGTGGCATTTGGTGCTATATCTGTACGAATATTGCCATCCTCATCTAAAACAACACCTAATTTGATGCTATCTGTAGTCGTTCCGCCATCAAAATTAAAGGTCAAGGTTGCATAAATTGGGAAAATATAGCGACTGTCTAAAGGTACATTTTTCTGGGTTTTAAAAACGCGATTATCCAAAAAGTTCACAGAAAAGAATTTATAGGCATCAAAAGAACCTTCGAACTGATCGGTACCTATGGTTTGTTGCCATTGACCATAATCTGCAAGATTCGCTGTTGTAGATTTGGTCAATAATTTATAAAAACCTTCCGTGCCCGCAATTAAATAATCATTAAACACCTTACCTTGGGTAATTTTAAAATCATCAGCCGTATTGTCATTCACACTAAAATGGAATGGCTCCTGAATACGTTTATTCAATGGGTTGACCCATGTGGTTTGTGCTGCTGCAACCATACGCTCAGGACGCACTTTACGAATCAATTCACCACTCACCGTTAAAATTGGGTTAGTCGTGTTCGCAGACACCGCACCTTTCCACTGCATACCATATCCAAAGGTATATCCTGAACGGTCTGTGATCAGTTGATACTGCCCAATGAGGTGTTTCAAATCTGCGACCGTAGATTTACAGTCTGCCAAATTACAGCCATATAAACCCTGTGGCAATTGTGAGTCTTCTTTGGCTAAAATCGGATAGTTAGCTTGATAAGATGCCGAGTTATTCATGTAAACCAAGGTGTTTAATGCTTGATAAGCATCATCTTGAGATACCTGTGACACATCTACCCACGGGCGTAAATCGGCCAAAATTTCTGGTCCATCGTTACACACCACAGGGTCATCAGAATAACCAAATACGTCATAACCTGCTGGAACGGAAAGCTCACGCTGTACATCAAAATGTGCCAACACCCCTTGCACATCTGTTTGCAAACCTTCAATCTTGGTCAGTGCAGCAGGGTTAAAGTGAATCGCACTAATACCAGGAGGATCTGCAGTGACCGCATTCCCCATAGTCAAAGAACGAATATCGACAGATAAGTTTTGTCCAAGCTGCGCAAAAGCAGCCCCTGAACAGCCCGACAGTATAATTGCAGTCACTAACGGGCGAAGTCGTATCATTTTCATGCGACTAGCCTCTTAGCGAATTTTTTTACCGAAACCGAGAATATCCAGTGGGAATGACAATCCAAGTGATACGTCTGGCGCGTCTTCGGTCAGACCGATTCCTACCGTACCATTCACAATGGTTTCAGGTGAAACGCGAACGCCTAATGAAATAGCCAAAGTCGAACTGGTCTGGTCTGCAGGTGAATAGCTTTCACCCGTATGATAAGTAAACTCCGAACCTGTATTAAAGCTTTGCTGATAGGACATGGTCATCGACACATCGTAGTTAAACGAATAAGCAAAACCAAAAGCAAAACCACCACTAATACCTGGCTCAAACTCTTCAATAATACGGCTACCGCGAATTTGATTGAGACCGCTTTCTTTAAAACCATAGTTGGCTGAAGCAGAAGCAAACAATACAACTGGGTCAATATACTTACGCGTACTTGCACCGATGCCTGCAGAGTAGTAACCCTTACCTGTTGATAAATCTTTAACAGGATTAATCTCGTAAGGACTATCCCCCGTTTTGGTCGATAAATTTGCGAATAAAATTAAAGGTAAACGCCCCGCTTTTAATGGGAATGGCTCCCAACGTGCACCTAAAGAAATATCCCCCAAGCCTGCTGCCGTGGCATCTTTTAACAAGTCTGACTTTGCAACCAATGGTACAGAAGCAGATAAAGTTAAATTGTCACGCAAACCATATTGTGCGGTGAAGGTGTTAGTTAATGCGTGGGACGCATTTTCTTGCACACGAAGCTGATACAACTGACCTTGAGCCATTTCAAGGTCGAGCTGCGTATCACGATGATAGGTATAATCAATATCATAATAAGATGAAATATCACCTTGTTTCATGAGCGAGTATTGACGCTCATTCGAGGTAAATACTTCTTCTAAATTCGCCTCTTTGGTTGCATCGCCCTCTTGCTGTTGCAAAGCAGATGATGCTGCTTGTACGCCATTTGTAGCCGTTGTAGCAACAACTGCACTATTCGTTTCAACACTTGTCTCTGCAGTCGATACTGCTGTATCTGATACTTCTGCCTGTTCAGTTGTGGTTTCATATTCCCCTAATTGCGGCTCCTCTGCGGCATAAGCCACCCCAAATACCATTTGAATACTGAGTGCCAATAAGGTTTTATTCATCCATTTACGATCCATGATTTACCCCTTCCATTTTTATTTTTGTATTTCGTGAACAACTAATTACTTGTTTTTATAGTAGAGTCTTAAAAAACGATGCTCGTACTGTCCATAATTATCAGAATCTTTATTTACATTACGTTCTAGTCGTATCGTCGATGCTTTATCAGCTATTTTTTCCATCGCAAATTGTGGATATTGAATATCAACAAAGGCATAACGATTCACTGTTGCATCTTCCACATGACGTAAATCTTTTTCATGTAATGCCAACATAGTTTGACGATTTTGCGGTGCGACATTAATTAGAAATAAGGTGTTATTTTCCCAAACGTCCTTAAATCGTTCTTCATCAAAACTAATATTGCCCAAAGCTGGGTCAGCCACATAAACCCGCCCATTTTTATAGGCTTTATACACCACAAAATGTTTAAAACCTGCATAGGAAATCGGCACAATTGCAGGCTGTCCTTGTTTAACTAAATCCGAAAACTCCCCGCGATATCCACCACTTTCCATGCCCAAAGCTGCGACAAAGCGCTTCATATCCAATAGCGAAAAACTACGACGTTCAATAATTCGGTCGTATTCTCCATAACGCAGCAAGCCACTCATGGTTTGTTGCTCGTTTAATTGTGTTCCTACATAACCATTCAGCAAGGTTGTTAAAGCTGCAGAACCACAACTGTAGTCATAGGCTTGGCGCACAATTCCGCGAAATTGATCTTCTAAAGCAGGTTTAATTTGCACAGGCTCTCTGTGCATACGGGTAAAGGAATTATTTCTAGAATCCAAAGTTTCTGTGTAACGCACAGTTTCAGGATGCTGTTCTTTTAAATCAAAGGCTTGTGTGGCAGCGTAATAGATCAATGCCGAGCCTAAAGCGATCTCTAACATATATTTTTACTTTTTAGTTCTCGGCAATACCTGCCTAATATTTTTATTTTAGAGTTTTCACTCTACTTCCTTGTATTTAGAAAGATACTCGTTTTATAGAAAAAAAAAAGAGCTTTCTTTATTTTTTTGCGAACTCATCAGTTTATTTGTAAAAAAAAGCGCGTGAATTCACGCGCTTTTTCAGTTTTTAAATTAGTGACCAGAAATAGTGATAATAGCACCTTTGGTATAGCTACCCTGAGAAGTACTATAGTAAGTTTGAAGTCCTTGAACTTCCATATCACCAATAGAAGCAGCAGTACGACTACCTAAATGAATACCTTTAATATATTGGTCTTTGGCACCAGTGTCATTGCTTACAATGCGAATATGCGCCGCCTTACCAAGAGTAGTACTATCGCCAACATAAGCATCATTAAATACTTGGATATCTTGATTTAGGGTCAAATCTTTACTAGCTGCATCTGCAATTTTAATGCTTTCAATAAAGATTTCACCCGCTTCCTTCGTTTTCACAGCTGTTGGATTGCCACCAACATTTACAGAACCAACTGCTTTGCCTTTAGTTGAGTTATCCAAAATACCTAAGTTTTTAATTTCTAAACCACCAATCATTTTGGTATTCAATTTAACCATTGCACCTTGTGGCGCTGCGCCTAATTGGATATTGGCATCCATTTTACCTGTTTTTAAAGTTAAACCAGATAAAATTGCATTATAGTTAGTCTCATCATTACCACGGCGGATAGAGGTTGTACTTGTATTTTCAGCATTTGATGCAGATACACCAATTTCACCAATCTTGATATCCAAGCCAGATACTTGAGCTGCAACATTAATAAATGCACCACCAGTACCACTAGTACCAGCATCCGAATCAATTACCAAGTCTGCTAAGTTACGAGAAGTTAATAAGTAAGCACCATTATTATCATAGTTCGCACCAATCACAATACCATGCTTTTCATTTGCATCCCCAGAAATACCATTGCCTTTAATAACAATTGCAGCAGCTTTGTTTGTGCCACCTAGAGAACCGAGAACAGCTGGTGTACCAGGAGTTACAACATTACCATTCGCATCTAAGACAGGAGCAACTGCTGCTTTGGCACCATCACTAACCAAACCATCGTTATCATGGATTAAAAGTTTTTCGATTTCGATTTTAGAAATACCAATCCCGATGCTTAAACCATCTTGACCAGTAGTTGCGCTTAATGCAGTATCGTCCATTGCCTGCATTGCCATTGCATTTGTCGTTAACGCGATTGATGATACCAAAGCAAGTTTAGTAAATTTTTTCATCTTGTTACTCTCCCGAGAGTATTATTTTTTTGGTTTTACCACTCAGTGCCAGTGATTGTGTTTTTATTTGATGAGGACAACACTGACACACATTCCTTGAGTAGCCGGTTTGCACATACAAAGGTATATCTGAGTTATTTTTTGTTCAACTGCTGTTGGTCGCAATCCACATCTTACCGACAAACGGTTATTTGCTTTTTATCTGCTGCAATCATGTAAAATAGCCTTTTAAAATCTCTCAGCTGTTTACGCTTTATGTCCTATCCTACTCATTTTAAAAAATTATTCTGTGAACCTGAATGCGAGGCTGCAAGAATTTTGCAAGCTTTGGCAGCACTTTCACATTGTATTTATTTGCAAAATAATGGAAAGGCACGTATTGCTTTTTTGGCTGAACGCTATTGTGTGCAGCAAAACCATCAACATTTTTACTTTCAAAAAACGGTATTGGATCAATATGAATTAAGTCCAACTCAATTAGATTTAACAGCTCATCTCGGTGCTTTAGAAGATGCTGACACCGCCCCATTTTGCAGTGTAATGGGGTTTGTTTCGTATGATGCAGCAGCACAGCAACACATCAATATGCAGTCTCGTCCCCAGCCAAGTATTTTTTTAGGTCAATTTAAAAGCTATTTACAGCAAGAAACTGATGGCTGGTATTTTTATAGTTCAGACGATGCTGCTACTCAAATCTTTGATTTTATTTTAAATTCATATACTCAATCAACCATAATTGAACAGTTCCAATTAAGCCAAAAGTGTCAAGCACGCTGGAATTTCACAGATTACCAACGCGCCTTTCAACATGTTCAAGACTATATAGTGGCAGGAGATTGTTATCAAATTAATCTTACGCAAGAGTTTAGCGCTGAGGCTCAAGGTCAACTTTTAGAGACTGCAGCTCAGTTTTGGCAACTGACCAATGCACCTTATGCAGGTTATTTACGTATTGGTGATTTTGAAATTTTAAGTTGTTCGCCCGAACTCTTTATCGATTTTGAGGAAAATCGAAAAATTACCACCAAACCCATTAAGGGCACGATGCCACGCTATGATGATCCTGAATTAGACCGACAATCGAAACAACAATTAAGTGAATCTAAAAAAGATCAGGCCGAAAATGTGATGATTGTGGATTTATTACGTAATGATTTAAGTGTTTATGCCGAAACTGGCAGCGTCAAAACGCCAAAGTTATTCAATATTGAATCCTTTAACCAAGTGCATCACATGGTCAGTGAAGTGACTGCAACACTAAAAGCCGAGATGAATCCTTTTGATGTGTTGATGTCTGCCTTACCAGGAGGCTCAATCACAGGCGCGCCGAAAATTCGTGCCATGCAAATTATAGATGAACTCGAAGGTGCAGCACGTGGCGCCTATTGCGGCTCTATGGGTTATTTTGATGCCGATGGAACGGGTTCTTGGAATATTCTGATCCGTTCTATTCAAAAATATCAGCAAAATGTTTCATTATGGGCTGGCGGTGGAGTCACGATTGCATCTGTTTGTGAAGCAGAATATCAAGAGTGTTTTGACAAGGTTTCAGCAATGTTGGACTTATTGAACTGCTGGTACAAACCTGCGCAATAGCAGTAAACAAAAAAGCGAGTGAATTCGAAACCTCACTCGCTGCTATTTATATTTTAACAATTAAGCCAAAATATCCTGTTTTAAAGTATCGACCAAGCGTTGATTTTGCTCATCTGTACCAATAGTAATGCGCAAATATTGATTGATGCGTGGTTTATTAAAATAACGTACAATAATACCGCGCTCACGCAATGCTGTAGCTAAATCACCCGCATCCTGTTGAGGATGTGATGCAAAAATAAAGTTGGCCTGTGATGGCAATATCTTAAAGCCCAAGCTCGTTAAATCCGTCACCAATTTCTCACGGCTAGCAATAACTTTTTGACATTGCGCTTCAAAATACGTCTGATCTTGAAAAGATGCCACCGCTGCTGCAATTGCAAAACGATCCATTGGATAGGAGTTAAAACTATTTTTTACGGCTTCTAGTGCGGCAATTAAATGTGGTTGCGCAATCGCAAAACCAACACGTAAACCTGCCAAAGAACGTGATTTAGACGTGGTTTGGCATACCACCAGATTCTCATACTTTTCCACCAATTTCACTGCAGACTCTGCACCAAAATCGACATAGGCCTCATCAATCACTACCACTGAATTTGGATTGGCCTGTAAAATTTCTTCAATAGCACTTAAACCCAAAGCAATACTGGTCGGTGCATTCGGATTGGTGATGATAATCCCACCATTGGCTTGCTTATAGTCATCAACTACAATTTCAAAATCATCATTTAAGGGCAAAATTTTAGTTTTTACCCCAAAAAATTGACTATATACAGGGTAAAAACTATAGGTGATATCTGGATACAGTAATGGCTGTTCCTGAACAAAAAAAGCCTTAAAAATATGAGCAAGGACTTCATCTGAACCATTGCCAACAAAGACATTTTCCACAGCCACGTTTTGCTGTTTCGCAATGGCTTGCTTAAGCTCAGACGCATCTGGATCTGGATATAAACGCAGTGCATCTGCCGAGTTTTCTAAAACCTTTTGCACCGCTTCCACCACTTTAGGCGAAGGTGGATACGGGTTTTCATTGGTATTCAATTTTAATAAATTTTGAATTTTTGGCTGCTCACCCGGTACATAAGGCTCTAGCTCACGTACTTCAGGGCTCCAAAAACGCATTTGTTCTGCTGTGATATTCATTTTGTATTCTCTTTAAACCCTCTCCTAACCTCTCCCAAAGGGAGAGGAATTTTCATTACTAAAGACACAAAATTTGTGTGGTTTAAATTCCCCTCTCTTTATTAGGAGAGGGTCAGGGAGAGGTTGTAATGCTATTTATGATTGATAACGATAACGTGCTGATCGTGCATGCGCATCCAGATTTTCCTGCTTCGCTAAAATATCAGCGGTTTTCGCCAAACTTTTCACGCCCTCAGCTGAACACATAATCAGACTTGAGCGTTTTTGGAAATCGTAAACACCCAATGGCGATGAAAAACGTGCTGTACCCGACGTTGGTAATACGTGGTTTGGCCCTGCACAATAATCACCAATAGCTTCTGGTGTATAGCGCCCCATAAAGATCGCACCCGCATGACGAATTTCTTCTGCCATCACTTGTGGATCATCCATACACAACTCCAAGTGTTCGGGCGCAACTTGGTTGATCAATTCAATCGCCTCTTGACGATCTTTGACTAAGATCAATGCACCACGATTTGCAATAGAAGTGCGGGCAATTTCAGCTTTAGGCAAATTCGCCAAGTGCTGTTCAATCGCTTGTTCAACCTGATTCAGCAATTGCGCATCTGGTGTAATAAAAATAGATTGTGCAACCGTGTCGTGCTCGGCTTGGGAAAGTAAATCCATCGCCAACCATTCAGGATTATTTTCACCTTCGGCATAAACCAAAATTTCGGATGGCCCTGCAATCATATCAATGCCGACCTGACCAAACACAGCACGTTTTGCAGCCGCCACAAAGCGGTTACCCGGCCCCGTAATTTTATCTACCGATGGGATGGTTTCTGTACCATAAGCCAATGCAGCAACAGCTTGCGCTCCGCCAATGGTAAATACACGAGTCACCCCTGCTAAATATGCAGCCGCCAAAACCAATGGATTGAGTTCACCATTCGGTGCAGGTACCACCATAATAATTTCAGGTACACCAGCAACATGCGCAGGCACGGCATTCATGAGCACAGAAGATGGATAAGACGCCAAACCACCTGGCACATAAATACCAACACGGTCTAATGGTGTGACTTTTTGCCCGAGTGTATTGCCCAAAGCATCAACATAAGTCCAACCATCCTGCTTTTGCGCTTGGTGAAATTCACGAATACGTGCAGCAGCCAATTCCAAAGCTTCACGAACTTCGTTATCTAAAGCATCAAATGCGGCTTTCAGTTGTTCTTGACTTAACTCAAGTTCTGAAAATTGATGCGCTGGATGTCGATCGAACTGTTGAGTGAGTTTAAGAACCTGAGCATCACCGTGCTGACGCACATCAGCAATAATTTGATCTACAGTTTTTAAAAGTTCAGGATCACTGACAGTTTCAAAAGCCAACAAGTCTGCAAAGGCTTGTTTAAAGCTTTGATCTTGAGTCGATAAACGTCGCATCAATTTACCCACAAGGTTTGATAGAAAAGTTTAGTTTACCTTGTTTCTAGGGCTTTGTGGGAATCTATACATGGCGAAAGCAGTATGTTTTGATGGAAATTCAAGAACAGAATCATGCACGAACATAAAAAAACCGCCATTGAATGACGGTTTTTTGAGAAGGCAGGATGATGGATACAAAGTTCAAAGTTAAGCAGATTGTTTTGCCAACTCTCGTTCTGCCACAGCTTTTTCAAGTTGTGCCAAAATTGGATTGAGCAAATCTTGCTTGCGCTTAAAACTGGCTTTATTGACAATTAAACGTGAAGATACTTTACAGATTTCTTCTAGCGGCTCTAAACCGTTGGCACGTAAAGTATTACCTGTATCAACCACATCGACAATGTAATCACCCAAACCGACCAATGGTGCTAATTCCATTGAGCCATAGAGTTTAATGACATCAACCTGCTCACCTAAGCTGGCATAATATTGACGGGTCAAATTCACATATTTAGTGGCAATTTTTAAACGACCTTTTGGACGCTGCATACCAACTTTGCCCGCAGTCATTAATTTACAATTGGCAATTTTCAGATCCAGCGGCTCATATACATTTTGAGCGCCATGCTCCATCAGCACGTCTTTACCCGCAACCCCAATATCTGCCGCACCATTTTCAACATAAGTTGGTACATCAGAGGCACGTAAAATTAAAATACGCACTTGTTTATGTGTGGTTGGGAAAATCAACTTACGTGATTTATCTGGATCTTCCAGTAAATTAATTCCCGCAGTTTCTAATAAAGGCAAAGTTTCTTTTAAAATTCGCCCCTTACTTAATGCCAAAGTTAAACCATGATCAAAATTGCCCATGACGTCAAAATTTGGATCATCGTTTCTCATGTCATTCATCAATTTACTCGCTTAATTTGGGCGCCTAAACCTTGTAACTTTTGTTCTACATTTTCATAACCGCGATCAATATGATAAATACGGTCAATCAATGTTTCGCCTTCTGCCGCCAATGCTGCTAACACCAACGAGAATGAGGCACGTAAATCGGTTGCCATAACAGGTGCAGCAGAAAGTTTTTCTACGCCTGTCACCACCGCATCATTGCCTTCTACCTGAATATTGGCACCCATACGTGACAACTCAGGGACATGCATAAAACGGTTTTCAAAAATAGTTTCCGAAATGGTAGCAAAACCGCGTCCAATCGCATTCACCGCCATTAACTGTGCTTGCATGTCTGTTGGAAATTCAGGATGTGGTAAAGTTCTGAAACTCACGGCTTTAGGGCGCTTGCCCATCATGTCCAGTTCAATCCAGTCATCGCCACGTGTGACTTCCGCACCCATTTCTTCAAACTTATCTAACACAGATTCTAGCAAGGCAGGATCGGTATGTGTGGTTCTGATTTTACCGCCCGTAATTGCAGCTGCAGCCAAATAAGAACCTGTTTCGATACGGTCAGCAACTACTGAATACTCACAACCATGCAAGTGTTCAACACCTGTAACCACTAAAGTATCGGTGTCTAAACCTTCAATTTTAGCGCCCATTTTGATGAGCATTTGCGCAAGGTCGGTAATTTCAGGTTCACGTGCAGCATTACGAATAGTGGTAACACCATCTGCCAATACCGCAGCCATGAGAATGTTTTCTGTACCGCCAACAGTGACCATATCAAAGACCACTTCGCCACCTTTAAGGCGACCATTGACTTTGGCATTTACATAGCCATTTTCAACTTCAATTTCTGCGCCTAAAGCTTCAAGTGCTTTAAGATGCTGATCGACAGGACGTGAACCAATTGCACAACCACCTGGCAAAGATACTTTTGCACTACCATAGCGCGCGACCAATGGGCCAAGCACCAAAATAGAAGCACGCATGGTTTTTACCAATTCATAAGGTGCAAATTGGTTGTTCAACGTTGATGTATCTGCAATGACTGTATCGCCTTCATAAGACATTTTAATGCCCAAGCCTGCGATCAACTTCACCAAGGTATTTACATCTTTTAAATTTGGAACATTTTTCAATGTAATTGGCGTTTCTGCAAGAATCATTGCAGCAAGAAGTGGCAAGGCTGCATTTTTTGCACCAGAAATACGCACTTCACCTTCGAGCTTATTACCGCCCTGAATTAAAAATTTATCCATTAAATTATTAAGCTCCAAATAAGCTTGCTTTACGCCATTCTTCTTGTGTCATTGCACGAATTGTAACCGCATGAACTTCACCGCTGGCAATATAGCTATTCAATGGTGCATACACTGCTTGTTGACGAGCAACAGGACGCTTACCTTCAAACTGATTATCTACAATACGAAGATCAAACTTGCCGCCTTGCCCACTTACAGCAACTTCAGCCTCTGGAAAAGCAGCTTTTAAAATTTCAGTGAGCTGTTCACTATTCATCACAAAGACCTCTTATAGGACCAACGGTGTAAAAACCTGTCATTTTACTATAAATAGAAAAAATAATTCATTAATCCTATACATTATCGCAATAAAAAAAGAGGTTTATCCAAAACCTCTTTTTAAATCACATTTTAACTAGATGGCTAAAGGCTGATAATCCAACTGCATCTTCCGATGTTTCTCTAACTGACGTTTTAATTTTTCTGTCATCATCTTAATTGAAGTATACATATCATCCGCACAAGCTTGCGCAAACAGCTCGGTGCCGGGCAAGCGAATAATCGCTTCAGCAATATGATTGGCACTGCCTTTTTTAGAATGTTTATCGATTTGATGATCTTTACTTAATTTCACCTGCATACTATTGACCTGATCCAGATGTTTGGTCATTTGTGCAAACTTAAGTCGAATATTTTCTTCAATTGCAGGGGTGATAGCTAAGTGATGTCCACGAATTGTTATTTGCATAATTCTATCCCTCACCTTCATTAGGATTAGGAAGGCATAGTTCACATGATTGATTGCCAAATAACAGATCACTGCAGCGGTCACTTTAAATCATGTCTAACTATTCCTTCAAAAAAAATTCATTATTTGGTCATAATGAATCCTTAGAATAGACCGATTTTAAAAACTAGATCAAGACTTTTCGTTCAGAAGATGACGGAATATTTAATGACTCACGATATTTCGCAACCGTTCTACGTGCCACATCAATTCCTTCTTCCTTAAGAAGGTTTGCAATTGTGTTGTCTGACAAAGGTTTACGTGGATTTTCATCTGCAATTAACTTTTTAATCTTCGCGCGAATCGCAGTTGAGGATGCTTCTCCACCTGAACAGGTTCCAACATGACTTGAAAAGAAATATTTCAATTCAAATAAACCACGTGGAGTTAACATATATTTATTGGTGGTCACCCGTGAAACTGTAGATTCATGCAACTCCACCTCATCAGCTACATCACGCAAAATCAACGGTTTCATTCCTTCAGCACCAATTTCTAAAAATTCACGTTGATGCTGCACAATACAAGTCGCTACCTTTAATAAGGTTTTATGACGTTCATCAACACTTTTAATAAAGTTTTTCGCATCTAGCATTTGATTACGCAAATATTGATTATCTTCACTTTGATCTGCGCGTTTAATCATATTGGCATAAAACGAATTAATTCTAAGCTTAGGCACAACATCAGGATTCAGCTGCACCTGCCAATGGTCCTGCTTTTTACTGACCACTACATCTGGAATTTGATAATCTGACTCCTGATCTTCAAATGCTGTACCAGGATGCGCTTTCAAGGTTTTTAATAAAGCCACTGCATGCTGTAGCTGATCTGCGCTTAAACCCGTTTGCTTAATTAACTTGGCTAAATCATTCGAAATTAATAACTCATAATGCTGCAAGAGTTGCAGTGCTTCCTGCCGATAAGGCACATCTGTAGCCAAACTTTCAAGCTGAATAGATAAACATTCCGCCAAATTACGCGAACCAATACCAATCGGCTCTAAACGCTGAATATGTTTCAAAACGACCAAAACTTCATCGTCTTCAACTTCATCTTCGTATTCCATGGAGATCAATAAATGTTGCACAGATGTAGTGATTTCAGATATTTCACAATCCAAGAAACCATTGTCATCCAAAGCATCGACAATACAGTAGGCAATGAGCTGCTCGACTTGAGAAAAATGCAACAGATTGATTTGTTGCATCATGTGCTCTTTTAAACCTAAATGCCCCTGACGATTATCCTCGCGCTCTTCATATTCCGCTGCTCCCAAACTCGTGGGTAAATGAGTGTACACATCATCCCAGTCTGTATCGACAGGCAAGTCATTCGGTAGATGATCTGCATTTAATTCTTTAGTCAAATCCTTTTGATCATGCTCTTGCTCTTCTAAGGTGGATAAACTTTCGACACTACTTTGTTCTTCGACTTTTTCTAATAAGGGATTACTGTCCAACTGAATTTGAACTTCTTGTTCAAGTTCCAAGCTCGAAAGTTGAAGCAAACGAATGGCTTGTTGTAACTGCGGTGTCAGTGACAAGGAGTTTGCAACTTTTAATCCAACCGATAACTTCATTTTCACCCACTCTTTTAAATTTATGTTTTTCAACAACTTAATATATAAGTTTTTGATAAGCAATTTCTATGCCGTTTTATTAGGTATAACATAGATTCATTAAAAGACATAAAGATTTTAATCAGAAGTTCTGTTCAGATTTCTTTCTACTTTTCTTTCCCACATAAAAAAACACCCTCAACGCTAGTTGAGGGTGTTCGAATAATGAGCTGGCGATGACTTACTCTCACATGGGTAACCCCACACTACCATCAGCGCGAAGAGGTTTCACTTCTGAGTTCGGGAAGGGATCAGGTGGTTCACTC
>NZ_VPEY01000028.1:0-31333 GCF_013416935.1 Acinetobacter sp. YH1901141
CAGTATTTTTCTTAATAGTGACTATAGTACAAGTATTTAAAACGACATTTCGTGTCGTTCATATGGTTTACTCCAGTCGCTTATATCCTCGTGCTGAACCACGAGGTTTTACGCTCCAGTGGATAAACTTCTTTCACAAATCCGATTAAAACCATACTTCAATCCCCCATCATCCTCTTACGGAAGATATTCCTCATCCCTGAGCCATATATGGCGCAAGAGAAGGGATTTTCGATACTAATTTAATTTTGACCTATACGGATAAACTGAAAAGACAGACACAACGTCAGCTTTTTAAAAACTCACAACTTACCCAAATGCGCCAAACAACGATGAATCGCACCACAACCCGGCTGAAAGTGCTGCACACCTTTGGCTTCTTCCATACGGCACACCTCACTCACCAAACGATCTGCCACACCTCGACCACGGTTTGCAGGATGCACCACAATATATTCAAGCGTACGATGATCATCTTGCCCTGTGCACCAAATCGCACCAATCACTTTAGTATTAAATTCTGCCGTGTAAAGTAGGGTATACTGAGCCAAGTTCTGCTCAAGTTGGCTTACCGCATCTTGCCCATCGCCAAATTCAGGGCTGGTATCATACAGTCGCTCAAGCTGGCTGCGCACTTCGGTATTTTCCAGTGAAGTATAGGCATGTACGGTAATAGGCATTGATTAACCCTCCTGAGCAATCTAATATGCTGAGACTTCGTCACAGCGAAAACATTTTACATCAATCATTTTTGACGTTTTTTGAGGAACGTGTCTATGACCCAACGTATCAGTGAAGTGGTGAGAAATACCAACGAAACTAAAATTCGAGTTCGTGTGAATCTGGACGGTACGGGTCAAGGCACACTCAACACTGGAGTTCCATTTTTAGACCATATGATTGATCAAATCAAGCGACACGGTTTGTTTGATATTGATATTCATTGTGATGGCGACTTGGAAATTGATGATCACCACACTGTAGAAGACTGTGGTATCACGCTTGGACAAGCTTTTGCTCAAGCTTTGGGCGATAAAAAAGGTTTACGACGCTACGGTCACTTTTACGCACCACTTGATGAATCTTTAAGCCGTGTGATTGTCGATTTATCGGGTCGTCCGGGTTTATTTATGGATATTCCATTTACCCGCGCACGTATTGGTACTTTTGATGTGGATTTATTCTCAGAATTCTTCCAAGGCTTTGTCAACCATGCATTAATGACACTGCACATCGACAACCTCAAAGGTAAAAACAGCCACCACCAAATTGAAAGCGTATTTAAAGCATTTGCACGTGCTTTACGCATGGCATGTGAAGTCGATCCGCGTGCTGAAAATACAGTGGCATCAACCAAAGGAACACTCTAATGACCCGAATTGCCCTTCTTGACTATGGCATGGGAAATTTACACTCTGCAGCGAAAGCTTTAGAGCATGTGGGTGCAACGGTAGATGTGACCAATGACCCAAAACTGATTGCACAAGCCGATAAAATTGTGTTTCCAGGTGTGGGTGCTATGCGTGATTGTATGCAAGGCATGCATGAAGCTGGCATTGATGACGTGGTACGCAACGCGGTCTTTAATAAACCTGTACTTGCAATTTGTGTAGGCATGCAGGCGCTGATGCAACATTCCGAAGAAAATGGCGGAGCAGATGCACTGGGCATTTTTGCAGGTACAGTCAAACGCTTTCCTGAAGTAGCAGGTTTAAAAGTGCCACACATGGGTTGGAATCAGGTACATCAACGTGACCCGAGCCACCCTATGTGGAACAACATTGAACAAGATGCGCGTTTTTACTTCGTGCATAGTTTTTATGTTGAACCGCAAGATGAAAAAATCGTGGCCGCGACCTGTGATTATGGTTTAACTTTCTGTACAGCCCTGCATCAAGACAACTTGTTTGCAACGCAGTTCCACCCAGAAAAAAGTCACACTGTTGGTTTGCAGTTACTAAAAAACTTTGTGGAATGGAATATCTAATATTCAGGATGCTTCAATCAATAAAGCCGAGTTAATCTCGGCTTTATTTTTGCGTGAATGTTTTTCACTTTTATTGCACATTGATTTGTGTTTAAAATTAAAGCGTTTTTTATACCTTTTATTCAAAATAAACTGAGGGTCTGTCGATAATTGGTCTATGTTTGCGATGTGAGAGAGATATCTCACAAGATTTTTGAGCAAATATACGGTATGCGACAGAAAATTCAAAAAATCTAGGAATTACAACAATGAGTCAATATGTAGAAGATTCTGCACTCAGTGCAGCGGGGCGTTTTGGTCGATTATCATTTTTAGCGTGGAACTGTTTGCTCAGCTTGGGGCTTGCAGTACTGATTGCAATTATTGCCGTTGTTGCACCCAATTTATTGCTAGAGCTCGGCTCTGGCTCTATGGGCATCGGCATGATCTTGCTCGTGAGCATTTATATCGTGGCATTCTATTTTAGCTTTATTTTCACCATCCGCCGCTTGCATGACCGCAATCATACTGGCTGGTTGTCTTTGCTGATTTTGGTGCCTTTGGTGAATATTATTTTGGGTTTATATTTGGTATTTGCACCTGGCGATGATCGTCAAAATAGCTATGGTGCGGTACGTGAAACTGCAGGTTGGGAAAAAGTACTGGCTTGGATTTTTATTGTGCTGATGATTTTGGCGATTATTGGCAGCTTCTTGTCAGGTATATTCAGCAACGTCTAAGCAAAAATATTCCACTTGGTTGATATTTCGAAATAGCCCATCTATTGGGCTATTTTTTCAGGATATTCGCTGCAATCTTTGTCCTGCACAGCATTTTCAATCTTTTAAACTTTGCCAAATTCCGCAAAACGCTTTAGGCTAAAACCGCTTCTTTACCGCTTTGAATGTTATGGATCTCACTCGTCTGCGTACCCTGCCTAGCCCTGATGAAATTCGGCAATTGCCACTGTTTGAAAATATTGCGCGTCAAAATATTGTACTGATTCAAAATCTAGAGCAATGTCTAGCAATTGAAGCTGAACTGAAAACCGCAGCTGTCTTGGGTTTCGATTCTGAATCTAAACCCACGTTTAATGTAGGCGAAGTTTCTACAGGCCCGCATTTAATTCAGCTCGCAACCTTAGAAAAAGCCTATCTATTTCAGCTCAATGATGACATTTGGCAATTTTTGCAGCCAGTTTTTGCCAATCGCGATCAAATTAAAGTAGGTTTTGGGCTGAAAAATGATGCCCATTTATTTCGTAAAAAAGGTATACAACTGAATAGCGTGATTGAACTATCCAAATGTTTTGGCAGTTTTGGTTTTAAAAGTCCGCTTGGGCTTAAAAATGCCATGGCATTATTATTTCACGTTCATTTCCCTAAAAGCCGAAGTATCAGCACCTCAAACTGGGCACGTCAATCACTTAGTGAAGCGCAAATTGCCTATGCCGCAGCCGATGCCTACGCACCTGTGTTGATATTTGAAGAATTGGGGCGTTTGGGTCTATTGCCCGAGCATATCCCAAACAGTTCACTCAAATTGCGGATTCGTCCCTCTAAAACAAAACCTACAACAGATGCTTAGATATTTAACAATACTTTGTTAAGATGCACGGATTGAATTCAATAAGTTTTTGGCAAGGAGCGAAAGCATGCTGATCATCCCTGCAATTGACCTGAAAGATGGCAAATGTGTTCGTTTAAAACAAGGTCGTATGGAAGATGATACTGTATTTTCTGACGATCCAGTGGCGACAGCACAACATTGGGTAAATGAAGGCGCACGTCGCTTGCATTTAGTCGATTTAAACGGCGCTTTCGCAGGTACGCCAATTCATAAACCTGTGGTTGAAGCGATTGCAAAATCACAACCCGATCTCCCAATTCAAATTGGTGGCGGTATTCGTTCACTCGAAACCATTGAACACTATTTAGATGCAGGCGTATCGTTCGTGATTATTGGCACCAAAGCCGTTCAAGATCCTGCTTTTGTAGAAGAAGCCTGCAAGAAATTCGCAGGACACATCATTGTCGGCATTGACGCCATGAATGGCATGGTGGCAACCGATGGTTGGGCCAACGTCACAGACGTGAAGGCAACAGATTTAGCCAAGCGTTTTGCCGATGCAGGTGTATCTAGCATTGTTTATACCGATATTGCCCGTGATGGCATGATGCAAGGTGTGAACGTAGAACAAACCGTAAACTTGGCGCAATATTCAGGCTTACCTGTGATTGCTTCTGGCGGTGTGACCAATTTAGATGACGTACGCAACCTAAAAGGTCAGCCTGGCATTTTAGGTGCGATTACAGGTCGTGCAATTTACGAAGGCACGTTAAGCCTGCGTGAGGCACAGTTGCTTTTAGATGAGCAATCTTTGTAATTCTGCCGCGTATTTTTAAAGAGGTCTGCGGACCTCTTTTTTATTTTGATTTTATTTTACTCATTTTGAGTTTTCTTCATCTCCCACTGGTTCTATGTCTCAGCTTTCACCAATGCTTCGCAGCAAAGCCCCGCAACTGGCGCTCATTTTGATTACCTTAATTTGGGGTGCAACCTTCATTACCGTGCAATACGGTTTGAACTTCAGCAGTCCAGTACTGTTTGTAGGCTTACGTTTTGCCGCAGCCACGTTGGCCGTGGGGCTGATTTCATGGCGAAGCTTACGTGGTTTTAGCATCGATGAACTCTATGCAGGCTTTGCCATAGGCGCAGTCATTGCGCTAGGTTATGTCACTCAAACCATTGGCTTACAAAGTATCAGCAGTAGCGAATCGGCCTTTTTAACGGCGCTGTATGTCCCGCTTGTACCGCTATTGCTGTGGTTATGCTTTGATCAACGTCCGCATGTCATGACTTGGTTGGGTGCTATTTTGGCATTTGTAGGCTTGGTCTTTTTAACAGGCAATGGCTTAGGCGCAATTCAGTTAAGTTTTGGACAAGCCATTACTTTAATCGGTTCAATTGCGATTGCCTTTGAAATTATTTTAATTAGCTATTTTGCCAATCGGGTCAATTTAAAGCGCGTTACCCTCATCCAACTGGGTTGTGCATCGTTATTGTGTTTTGCGATTGCACCATGGGTTGGAGAAACTCAATTGCCCGAATTTCAGTGGTCACTCCTTGCTGTTTTGCTCGGCTTAGGCATTGCCAGTGCCGTGATTCAATTGGTGATGAACTGGGCGCAACGACAAGTAGACCCTGCGCAAGCTGCTATTATTTATGCAGGTGAGCCTGTTTGGGCCGCATTGATTGGACGTTTGGCAGGCGAGCGCTTGGCAGTTCTGGCGTTGTTCGGTGGACTACTGGTGGTTTTAGGCGTGCTGGTCAGCGAATGGCGACCAAAATTTTTAAAACGAAACACATCATCCCAAAAAGTTGAATGAACAGCATCTAGGCAAGATCGCTCAAAACATCTTAAAAAGACGAACGAACGTGAATTTAATGATACATCGGTAAATTATCATTCACGCGAATTAAACCGCGTATAGCACGGTAAACAATCCATAACCACGAAATAGCAACCACTGCGATACAGAAAAGTGTCGCAGCCAAAGTCATACTGGCAAAGCTTTGCGCATCTGGACTAAAGAACACCAAAAAGAACGGCACAAAGGCCACAATATTCCAAAACAGATACCACCAGAAGCTGCGAATTTGCCAAGTAAAATGACTGGCAAAAATTGAACCTTGTACATCACTACGTTTTAAATAGTTGATGATTAAGGCAATCACGGCCAATATCCCCGCAGAAAAAATCGCCACGATATACAGCACATATAAAATCATGGTCAATGAACGATGTGGGTCTTGATCTACTGAATATGAATGCTCTGCGTCTGACATAATGCACCTGACAAGCCTGTTACTGGAACAATATTCCCAATTAGATGTTAAGCTGATTCAACGGAGAAATCATCCATAAAATCAGAAAGATATTTAAGCCTATCGTACAAAAATAAATCTTACCAAAGGGTTGTTTTTGTGTTTTATGGCGTAATTTTTGTTGTGCTAACCATGCTGCAGGCCAACCCCCTAAAAAAGCCACAATATGCAAGTTATTTTCAGGAATACGACGTCCACCCTGCTGTGCAGCTTCTTTATCTTGTGCATACAGCCAATAACTCAGCGCATTCATCAAACTGATGAATAATAACAACATGCCGCTGAGCAATCCCAACAGCGTCAGCAAAGCCAAAGCAACAATATAAGCCACACATAATATTTGCATCGGCTGCATTTTTTGCGTGATGTTGGATGTTTTCGCACTCACAGCAGATGCCTTTGCTGCTTTGGTCTGCGAAGCTTTTAAATACACCGCTTGCTGTGCTCGGTAACGTCCGCGCTCATCCACAGTTACGGTATATTCCAAGGCACAGCCCACAATTGGACGTGGCCCTTGTCGGGCGAAGTCCTTAATGTGTAAAAACACGCGATCTTTTTGGTGGTCATTCGGCTGAATAAACCCATAACCCTGCTCATCAAACCATTCGACTAAACGCCCTTGATCACGCATGTTCTATATCCCTCAAGCTGTCACAAACTTTAAGCGTTCAATCAGCATATTCCGCATTTCATCTGGATTTTTCTGCAAAATATCTGCGCCTGTCCGCCCTTCTGCCGCATTTTTAGCAGCCACCTGCAAACGCATTAACCAAAAACGTCCTGCCGCCATTGCCAAATACAGTTCCAAACAGGCTTTTTCGTCTTGGGTTAAAGGACGCACCGTTTCGTAGGCATTTAAAAATGCAATCGCCTTGCTTTCATTTAAGCTCAGCTCAGGAAAATCGGTACAAAAATCATTCAGCGTAATCGCAATATCAAACAGCAATTCATCTTGATTTAATTCATAAAAATCTAAAATGCCTTGCAACTGATCATCTGCAAACAAGGTATTGTCACGGAATAAATCCGAGTGAATAAAACCTTTAGGACGCTGCGGATAGACTGCGGTTAAGGCTTCATACAAGCCCAAAAGTTTGGACAGTAAGGCTTGATCGGCCACATGCATTCTTGGTTTTAATTGGCGTGCGACCCCTGCCCAATAAGCATGATCACGTACATGATCGCGCTGCAAAGGAAAATTTTGTAAGGCCACATGCATTTTGGCTTGTGCAATCGCAATCGCTTCCACTTGCGCCACTGTTGCCAGTGTCGGATGCTGCCCAATTAAACGCGGTGCAATTTGTGCAGGTTTTTCTTTTAATTGGTGAATGGCTTGTCCCGAATAGGATAAAGGCACTGCCACAGGCAAACCCGCTTGCCCCAAATGCTGCAATACAGGAATTAATTCACCTGCCGCTTGCTGATCTAATTCTTCAAAAATGGTCAGCACGTACTCGTTTTGATTGTCGCAGCGCAAAAAATAATTGGTATTTTGAATCCCCCCTTGAATGGGAATCAGCTCGACCACCTCCAATCCATAAGGCGCTGCAAAGACCTGAACTTCCTTTAAAGTCAAAGGAGTATAAACCGACATAGAAAACCTGCGAAAAACCTGAGCTAAGTTTGATAGAATACCCGCTCCATCTGCCAAGGTGTAGCGCTTGTGTGGGTGAGTTTCATAATCGGCTGTAATAATTGGAAAAATTTATGCTAGCGAAACGTATTATTCCTTGCCTAGACGTAGATAATGGTCGCGTGGTTAAGGGCGTGCAATTCCTTGATATTCGTGATGCGGGCGACCCTGTCGAAGTGGCGCGTCGTTATAATGAACAAGGTGCCGATGAAATCACCTTTTTAGACATTACCGCTACCCATCATGGTCGTGATACGACTTATCGTACCGTAGAACGTATGGCAGAAACCGTGTTCGTGCCCCTCACCGTTGGTGGTGGCGTGCGTAAGGTTGAGGACATCCGCCTGTTACTTAACGCAGGTGCAGATAAAGTCAGCATTAACTCTGCAGCCGTGTTTAACCCTGAATTTGTGCAAGAAGCCTCACAGCGTTTTGGCGCGCAATGTATTGTGGTTGCCATTGATGCGAAAAAAACGGGTGATAACAAATGGGAAATTTTCACCCACGGTGGTCGTAAACCAACCGGTATTGATGCCATTGAATGGGCAGTGAAAATGGCAGACTATGGCGCAGGTGAGCTATTGGTCACCTCAATGGATGCCGATGGCACCAAAGCAGGCTATGACTTGGCGCTCATGCGTGCCATCAATGACCGTGTAATGGTACCTACCATTGCTTCTGGCGGTGTAGGTAATTTACAACACTTGGCCGATGGGATTCTAAAAGGCGGTGCCGATGCGGTACTGGCAGCCTCAATTTTCCACTTTGGTCAGCATACCATTCCTGAAGCCAAACAATATTTGGCAGCACAAGGCATTGAAATGCGTTTGTAAAATCATAGTGCAAACGAACTGTGAAAAGTGCAATCTGAGGATTGCACTTTTTTTAGCTTAAAATTGAAGTAAAGGTAAAATTTAGGCAGAAAAAAAGGAGTCCGAAGACTCCTATCAACTCAAAAAACCACAGCGCTGAGGTTCTTTTATCTTTTTAAATAGACTTATAAAAAAATAATCAACAAAATCAATTTATCATCACACAATATTCAACCGAAACATCCGTGGATATTTCACTGCACACAATATACGCAGAGCTTTAGCTGAAATATTGACCAAAAACACCAAAAACATTGACCATTTGCGACAAGACTTGCCCAAGCTGTCAGTACAAACCTTCATTTGCTGCAATACAGTTAAGATAACTGCTCTGCCACAGCTAATTTTTTCTCGACCCATTTGGCAGGAAAATATGCAGCAGACAGATGGTTTAAACCCTGTGCAATCACCCGAGGTAAGGCAATGCCTAACGGATTTTGCTCCTGTAAGGCAGGTGCTGAAATGACTCGCGTTCCTAAAATATAATCAAACCACGGTTTGGTCACGCACCAGTTCGCATCCTGATTGCTGTTCATGTGATGGTCATAATGCCACGGAATTTTCTTAACTGCCCACTCTGGCTCTAAATGCGCACGACGGTGAATATAATAATAATTCGCAGCACTATATAGCGCAGCCAAACTCATACCCTTAGAAATTGGATAGAACACGCCACTGGCCACCGTTGCCACCACAGCCAAAGACACAATTTCATTTTTGGTACGCCAGTTGCGAATCCCTTCGACATAGCCATGATCGTGAAAACTGGTTTTACGCACTTCACGATGATGTTCCCAATGTGATTTCATACTTTCAGGCACAGGACTATAACGGCGCTGCCCTGCTCGATGCGTTCCGTGCAAAATATATTTATGTGCCACCCATTCAAAACCATTGGCAACCACCAAACCTGCTAGAAATCCTTTCCACATCGCTATTTCTCCTTAAACACAGGACATCTTGACTCTGATGTTCACTATAGGCATGTGAGATTGACTAGATCTTGACCAAAAAAATCAATATCATTGACAAATGACGACAAAAATAAACCGATAACACATGCAACAATTCAAAGAATATACGGGCTCGGTCTATGGTGGCTTAGGGCATTTATTGATGTGCTATTACCAAGCAAAAAAGCTGCCCATTCCAGAAAAATTACATCAGATTCAAAATCTGGAACGTTTTGATTATGCCCTCTGGCGTGACTTGCTCAGCACTTTGGAGCAACAATTACCACAACCTGCTTTGGGTTTGGAAATTGCCAAATACGTGCAGCCCAAACATTTAGGCATCATTGCGTATTTAGCCTTGTCCTGTGATCATCTGGGTGAAGCATTACAGCGTTACCACGATTTTCATCGCTTGATTTACGATGGTGGCCCGTTGCAAGTCGAAGCACAAAACGATTATTTATCCATTCGTTGGTCAGAATTGCCCGTGCACATGACCACACAATTAACCGATGAAATTGCCATTGCTTTAATGATGGAATTTTTGAAGCACTTTATGCAGTTTGAAGATATTTGCCTGCACGAAGTACATTTTCATCATCCTGCGCCTAAAAATATTGCACTGTATGAGCAGTATTTTCATTGCAAAGTGCGTTTTTCTCAGCCAATTACCCAAGTGTTGCTGCCTGTTTCCGAACTGGCAAAACCCTTTCATCAGGGCGATCAGACCTTACAGCATTTATTGTTGCAACAGGCACAAGCCTTATTGGAAAAGCTACCGAATAGCACCCAAACCGATCAGCGTTTACAACAAGCCATTTTGACGGGGCTGCAAAAAAATATGTATCAAATTGAACATATTGCTCAGCAATTACATATTTCTGTACGTCAGTTGCAACGTCATTTGCAACAGCAAGGCACGACCTACCAAAAACGCATGCAGGAAGTACGCTGTTTATTGGCAGAACAATATTTACAAGACCCACATTTAAGTCTGCAAGAAATTGCGCTATTGCTGGGTTATTCAGAACAAAGTGCCTTTCAGCGTGCGTTTAAACAATGGACGCAGCACACACCACAACAATGGCGGATGCAACGTGCTTCATGATTGCTTCTTTTTACTTTAATTTATGTTAAATTCATCACAATATCGATCTAAAATGCGATAAATTTAATTGAAGTTTGATTAATTAACTCAAAAAATAAGCACTGGAGAATCAAATTGAATAAGTATTTCGCAGAACTGGCTGGCACATTCTAGCTGGTATTTGGTGGTTGTGGTGGTGCGGTATTGGCTGCAGCTTTTCCTGAATTGGGCATTGGTTTTGTGGGGGTATCCCTCGCGTTCGGTCTGACCGTATTAACCGCGGCCTATGCACTTGGGCACATTTCAGGTGGTCAATTTAACCCTGCAGTCAGTATTGGTTTGTGGGCAGGTGGACGTTTTGAAGCCAAAGAACTCGCACCGTATATTATTTCACAAATTATTGGTGCGACTCTGGCCGCACTGGTGTTGTATCTGATTGTACAGGGTCAGGCAGGTTTTGCAGGCACAGGCGGTTTCGCGACCAACGGCTATGGAGATTTATCTCCTGGTAAATACGCACTTAGCTCAGTTTTAATGATTGTAGTTGTACTCACTGCAGGTTTCTTGATGATTATTATGGGTGCAACTGACAAACGTGCGCCTGCAGGTTTTGCCCCAATTGCAATTGGTTTGGCACTGACCTTAATCCATCTGATCAGTATTCCTGTGACCAATACATCTGTTAACCCTGCACGTAGTACAGGTGTAGCCTTCTTTGCAGAAACTGCAGCACTGAGCCAGCTTTGGGCTTTCTGGGTCGCTCCAATTGTCGGTGCGGTGATTGGTGCGGTGCTGTATCGCGCTATGGCAAAAGCTGAAGACTGATCTTCAAAACTTTAAATCCACAGCTTTTCAAGATGTCTGGGATTTATCTAAAAACACACAAAACAACAAAGCCCGTTCAAGCGTTTGAGCGGGCTTTTTAATGGCTTAGATGAGCAGATTAAAGTAGATTTAATATCTTGAGATGGCATCCATTATAAAAATGGATTTTCAATTTCACCCGCTTCGGGACGATCTAACTTTTCAGGCAGATTCGGAGTCTGCTCCAAAGTTGCAACAACTTCATTCAAAAAAGCCTGTAGTGCTTTGGCTGCCTGTAAACCCGCCTGATCTTTGCTGATTTGCAAATTGCCATACACATTGATGCAATCTAAATCATTTTCTAAGGTTAAGTCATGAATCGCATGTGATTCAGTCCCATTTTGAAACGGTTTAAACATTGAATTCACCTTAGCATGAAGGATGCAATATCCATCATCTTAACCCAGTTTAAGATTTCAACAACTGTAAAATATATTGCAATAAAGCTTCAATCAATTGCTTCACAATTGCATCTTGGGTATCTGCATCAATGCTAGCACCCGATGCAGGACTACTGCCTGAGCGTTTAAATTCGGTTTGCAAGGCTTGTAATTGCTCAGCAGATACATCTTCTGCGCACTGGCTTTCTGCATCCCAATGTGAGTAGGCAATCGGTGTATTGGCTTTTACAGCATTTGCAGTCAAAGGCAATTTATAGGTATTGCGCTTTTGTTCTTCACTTAATTGTGGGAATAAATTAATGCCCAACTGTTCTTCTAAATAGCAGACACTGACCACTTTCACCTGTAGTGAGTCATTATTCGGTGCATAGTAAGCACCAATCGCCCCAGTTTTCGGCATATACACGGCTTTATATACTGCAGTCGGCACAATCACACCCTGCCCAATGGTTTTTAGACGTTTGGTATTGAAGCTTGGCCCTGTAATCACATACACATCTTGCTTTTGTTTGGTCACCATTGCACGGGTGGCTTCTTCAAGTTCACGCCAAACCTGCTGATTATTTTTAGGCGCTTGCGGCACAATATTGGCCAGAGAAAAACTATCAAACTGCGCAGCCAAATTGGTCATATCTGCATTTGGCGCCATGTGACCACGGTCATAGCCCGAGCCACGATAATCCTGTAATGTCGCACGGTGTTCTGCCTTAACCCGTGGTTCTTCATGAAAATTATCTTCACGTGGAATACGCTGATTAAAACGTGCAGGGGTTAATGCTTCAGCCACCCATAACGGCGTTTTGGATACCCCTGAATACATCACATTAAAGTCATTAAAACACAGCGGATAGCTGTCTTTTTGCAGGCTATTTTTCAGTAAATAGGGCGGCGTTTCTCGATAGAACTGGGTTAGGCAAGCACTATTTCCTGAACTCGGCACCAGTGAAGTCCACTGGCTAATTTTTTCTTGACCAAAAGCAATCACAAAACTCCCTGTTGCCACTACACCGAGTAGCACTTTCAAGCTGTTTTGATTGAAAATTTGAGTCCAAATGTTGTTGGAATTGCGCCGTTTTCTTGCCATAACCGTTACTGTGACTTCGCTCTAAATCCGCAGAGTTTGCCCGAGCTTAACAATCCACTCACAGCTTGTATATGAAGCACCTCTTGTTCGTCTAACAATTAAACAAAACCCGCGCCATAACACCACAAAAGCCATACACAGCCTGAGTTTTAAGCACTTTTGACATCAGTCTAGATCAAGTTTGGTAGATTTGATTGCATCCGTTTTAGCGAATCTGCCAAGCTAAATACACCTTAAAGACATCGCTCAGCGACACCCAAGCGCATTGCGCTGCTCTAGCTGGATGTCATTGACGATTTAAATTGGTTTTAACTTTATTTTTGCGATTTTTGATGGAGAAATACATGCGTTTTCATCTTTTTGCTTGTGCTTTGGTTGGTAGCAGTATCAGCATTTCTGCCTTTGCCGAACCACCCATTCAAGCAGGTGATACTTTAGAAAGTTTATCTAAAGTCAAAATAAGCACCACGATTAATGGGCAAGCAGGCTCACTACAAGAATTAATCGCCAATGGTCAGATACGCATTGTACCGAGTACAGATACAAACTTAACAAGTCCAGCAGAAAATATAGCGCAACAGCCTGCAAACCAAATTTCAGCCGAACAAGCCAATCTGGCTCAAGACAATGTACCGATGACGATGCCTGTCGGGACTGAATCCGAACTGCAACACGCAGCGCAGGCAGAGCAAGTGAGCGAACAACACATACAAGCCACCTCTGCGCCATTATTGTCATCTTCAGCCGATTTACCTGTAAATGCTGGCGATGATGTGGATGTCACCGCAGAAGCGCTAAATGCTGCACCACAAAACCCTGCTGCATCTGAACAAGCAGCAGTCAATCTGCCCACGACTGAACGGCTTGAAACCACAGCACCTGCGGCACAGGGCGCAGATGTAAACGATATAGATTTAAGCCATCTACAACCAAGTGATACGGAACAATAAGATCTGTTTAAGACCAATCTTGAGCTAAAAATAAAAAACCAGCACTTTATAATGCTGGTTTTTTAAAATCTATTGAGCAGTTTTTAAATTTCGATTTGACTACCCAATTCCACCACACGGTTGGTTGGAATTTGATAGAAATCACTCACAGGACTGGTATTGCGCTGCATTGAAATAAACAGTTTTTCACGCCACGGTGACATGCCATCGCCCACCGTATGCACAATTCGATCACGCGAAATAAAGAAGCTCATTTGCATCATATCGAATTCAAACTCAAGCTGTTCATAGGCTTGTTTCAAGGCATTTGGAATATTTGGCTGATCTTTAAAACCGTAATACATGGCAATCCGATAAAAACGATCATCCAGTTTTTCGACTTGAATCCGATCTTGCTGCGCCACAAATGGAATATCACGCGTGATGACCGTTACCATGATATTGCGTTCATGTAAGACCTTGTTGTGCTTAATATTATGCAACATGGCATGTGGCACAATGTTAGGCGTACCTGTCAAGAAAATCGCATCGCCAGGGACAAATTTGGTTTCATTGCCCATACTAATACTGTGAATGAATAGGTCTATCGGCAAGGCATCTTTTTCCAAACGATTGAAAACCAATGCACGACCATCTTTCCACGTCATTAAAATGGTATACATGATGGCGCCAATTAAAATTGGCACCCATCCCCCTGACACAATTTTGAGCGAGGTCGAAGCCACAAAAATTAAATCTAGGGTTAAAAATGGCACTGCAAAAAGGGCAACTTTCCACATCGGCCAACGCCAAAAACCATAGGCCAGCACTGAAATTAAAATCGTGCCACACAGCATGGTCATGGTCACTGCCACGCCATAAGCACTGGCAAGTCTGGCACTATTTTCAAATAATAAAATTAAGATAAGCACCGAAATAAATAAGGCCCAGTTAATGAATGGCAAATAGATTTGACCACGTTCAACATCGGACGTGTGACGTACAGTCAGGCGTGGTAAATAACGCAATTGAATGGCCTGATTGACCATTGAAAATACCCCTGTGATCACCGCTTGAGAAGCGATCACCGCTGCAGCTGTGGCTAAACCAATCATCGGGTATAAGCCCCATTCAGGCACCAACATATAGAACGGATTTTCAATCGCTGCAGGGTTACGTAGCAATAATGCCCCTTGTCCTGCGTAATTCAATAACAAGCAAGGTAAGACAATCAAAAACCACGCGAGGCGAATAGGCATCCGCCCAAAATGCCCCATATCGGCATAGAGTGCTTCGCCACCCGTCATGGTTAAAATCACCGCACCCATGGTGAGAAATGCAACAAAGGGTTGCTCTACTACAAAGTTAAACGCCCAGTGTGGACTGACCATGGCCAATACAAATGGGGTTTGGATGATACTGAGCAGCCCTGCACCGCCAATGGCTAAAAACCACAGCAAAGTCAGTGGGCCAAAAAATTTGCCCATAGTGCCTGTACCATGACGCTGCACAATGAACAGTCCTGCCAAAATACCAATGGAGAGCGGTACGAGCCATTGATTAAAGATAGGCGTGGCAATACTTAGTCCTTCAATGGCAGACAATACTGAAATGGCGGGGGTGATAATGCCATCGCCAAAGAACAGGGATGCACCAATAAAGCCAAGTGCGATCAGGAAGATTTTTTTGTCTTCGGCAATACGGGTGGTGCGCAGGTTCAATGCCAATAATGACATGATCCCGCCTTCGCCATTGTTATCGGCACGCATAATAATGGTGACGTATTTGAAGCTGATGGTGAGCATCATGCACCAGAAAATTAGGGATAAAATTCCCAATACACTGGCTTGGGTAATTGCAAGATGCGCCGTTAAAAAAGTTTGTCTGAAGGCATACAGAGGACTGGTTCCGATATCCCCAAATACAACTCCGAGTGCAGCCAAGGTAATGACGGGTAAGGCTGCTTTTTTTGCAGTACTTTGCATAGGTGTCTTCGATTTAGACGGTATTTTTGAGAATCATAGCACTACGCTGAAAGTTTTTCTCTAAATCAAATTTTTCAACTTGGCTTTGTACTATTTTTTGGTTATTATCCACCGCCTATGGTGAAGTGTCCGAGTGGCTGAAGGAGCACGCCTGGAAAGTGTGTATACGTTAATAGCGTATCGAGGGTTCGAATCCCTCTTTCACCGCCAAATTCGAAAGAACTGCAATCCAACGCAGTATATAAAGGTTTAAATCTAAAGGGTTTAAGCCTTTTTTATTGTCTATAGCAAAGAAGTGCATTCCCCTGCAATCGTTGGTATATTGTTGGTATAAGGGTTGGTATAGAGACAATACCAATGCATTTATACCAACAAAGGGGTATACCAACATGCTCACCGACACGAAAATTAGACGCCTCAAACCAACACCAGACAAAAAAACTCCAGATAAATATAGTGACGGCAATGGTCTACAACTCCATGTATTCCATACTGGTCGTATGAGTTGGATCTTCGCGTATCGCTTTAATGGGAAACAAAAAAACCTGACCTTAGGTTCTTACGAATTTATGAGTTTGGCACAAGCCAGAGCCAAGCATTTGGAAGCCAGGTCATTACTCGCTGAAGGAGTTGACCCAGGTGAGCAGAAAAAGAAGCAGAAGTCTAAAGCAAATGAGAACACCTCATTTAAAAGCTTAGCACTTGAATGGTTAGAAGGCAGAAAAGACTTTGTTAAAGAACCTACATATTTAAGAGATCTGTCTGTCTTTGAAAAAGACCTTTTTCCCTACATCGGTAAAATGCCTATTGAAGAGATTAAAGGAAGAGATGTTCTGGACTGTGCTCAACGAATAGAAGCTCGCGGTGCTCAGGAGATGGCTAAGCGATCCATCCCTTTAGCAGGTCGAGTATTCAGGCATGCCATCCGAAAAGGTTTAATTGAAAACGACCCCACCCCTCACCTGCACGAAGCATTGAAGCCTAGAAAAGTGAAAAACATGGCACGACTGGATATATCAGAGTTTCCAGACTTCCTGCACCGCATGGATCGGTACCACGGTAATATCCTGGTGAAGACGGCGCTACAGTTAATGACCCTAACCTTTGTGCGTACAGCTGAACTTCGGATGATGGAATGGGATGAGATTAATTTTGAAACCAGAGAATGGCGTATCCCACCTCACAAAATGAAGATGGCCTTACTGCACATTGTCCCTCTATCCAACCAAGCTATTGAACTACTGGAAAGCCTGAAGCCATTAACCGGACATAAGCAGTACGTTTTTTACAACCATAGTACAGGGAAACCATTAAGCAGTAATGCACTGTTGAGTGCCATTAGAACCATGGGCTATATGGGCAAAATGACTGGTCACGGCTTTAGAGGGTTAGCATCAACCACCTTGCACGAACAGGGATATCTACATGATGCCATTGAAGTACAGCTGGCACACAAGACTGGTAACGCCGTCTCTCAAGCCTATAACCATGCTCAACACTTACAGTACAGAACCAAGATGATGCAGGAATGGGCAAATTTTATAGATAGCCTTAGAGATAATGTTGTTCCATTTCCTAAAGGGAAACGTGCTTAAAAATTTGAATGCTTATCAAAAAATTAGTCATTAGAAGTAAGGGTTTTTTGCTATATTCAGTTTGCTAAGTCTAGGCTGATCCCCGAAAGTCGGACACCCAATCCGATTGACTTAGCTAATTTTTGGGGACGCTGTGGGAAGCATATGAAATCAGTTTATTCATTAGAAGAAGTCATCGCGGCTTCACAAAATAGCCTTTCAATTAATGATATAAAACACTACTGCCGAATCGGTAAATTAAATCCGTGCATCTACTTTGAAGGCAACCTAGTCTGTATTCGTGAAGACAGGTATCAAGAAACTCCTTGTAAAACTGACCCAGTAGCCCATGTAGAAGAAGTGAAATGGTCTACTATTTTCGAAGGCTATATACATTTTTCTCAATTGATTGATTATCTGGATCCTAAACATGCCTTAGATTCTGGTATTTTTTATAATGTAGATAAAATTCTTGAATTCATTACACCACTAAATACAGATACTCTTAAAGTTCCTCTGGCAAAGAATGAGTACCTGAAAGCCTTTCCACGGAAAATTGACGATGACATTAAAAATATAAGATGGTTATTGGAAGCGACCGATTTTGAAGGAAATACTTTTTACTCTCGAGATATTGTCTTTCACCACTCTGAAGTAGAGTTTTTATTACCTCACAGCCAGAAGGCATTTCAGGTAAAAATAGATACTCCTCTTTTTTATAAAAACGAATTTTTCACACTTATTGAGGCCGCATGTCTTATAGCTAATATAAACCCGGTAGATATAAATAACGCTTGGGATGATGCTAACTTTTCAGCCAAATATCCAAAGTTTGTCGAAGCTCATAATTTTGTGCTCTCGATTTACCATACAAGCAATTTAAAGCGTTCTGAATCGCCATTATTTCTTGCATCAGAACTTAAACAATTACTAGCAAATAAGGGAATTCTTATCTCTGGATTCAATGACAATATTGAACAGATGAATTTGGAAACTGAGCTTTTCGAGCTAAGAAGAGAAAAAATAAAGCTGATGGAAGAAAAGCAAAAACTAGAATCTAAAGTGCATGATCTAGAAAATATAAAAATCAATTTGGAAGCAGCACTTAAAGAAAACTGCTTGCCGTTTAGTGGTGACGATCCTAATTTCCCTATCGAATTATCATTAGCAATTTTTATTTGGACTGAAATATATATCAATAAAAGATTCCCTCAAAAATACTCACATGAGCAATCAGTTTCAGAGTTATTTACTACGATGGATTTTGCAGATATTCCTTTAACAGAGAAACTAAAGGACCGTTTAAAAACTGTAACCACCCCCCTACGCCTCAAACCTAAAGAGTGGAATACTTTTAAAGAAAACCTAAAAAATCACGGTTATGCATTGAGTAAGTTACCAGAGGGCACCCCTTAAAGGGGACCCTTTAATTTAAGGAGGACCGCTTCCCTCCCCCTAGAGTGGCATGTTTATATGCGGCTATCACGGCATTGCAATGAAATGCAAATGCCATCTATTTCGTTTGAATAGGATAGTTATAAACATGGCTTCCACGAATCAAGACCGTTTCCTAAGAATCAAAGATTTGGCTAATTATCCAGCTAAACCAGCAACACGACATATTTACAAAAGTGGGATAAATAAAGGCCAAACTAAAAATATAAATGCCCGACCAGGCTCTAAAGGAATCGTTGGCGTTTCAGATAAAACTATCTGGAATTGGGTAAAACGTGGTGAATTTCCAGCACCAATCAAATTGAGCCCAACAGTTACAGTGTGGCGTCTTTCTGAAGTTCAAGCATGGATGGCTTCAAAAGGATTGGAGGCTTAATAATGAATGCTTCTATTAATGTACTTTTTCCATCGCAACAAATGCTGAGTTCAGATATCGCTAGCCTAACTAACATCCGCTTAGATTCTGTCAAAAGAACTATCGAACGTTTAGCTGAACGCCGTGTTATTGCTTTACCACCAACGGTGGAAAAGCCTACAAATGGCCGTACAAGTACTGAATATGTGTTTTCAGGTGAACAAGGAAAGCTCGACTCAATCACGGTTGTTGCTCAACTTTGTCCAGAGTTCACTGCAGCAATTGTAAAACGCTGGTATGAGCTTGAGCAGCAGACTCCAGCATTCGATATCAGCAATCCTCAGCATCTCCTGCAGGCGATTGAAGTCCAAGCTAAACAGAATCTCCAATTAAGTGCTGAAAACCAAGTGCTGACCAAGGCAATCGAAAACATTACTCATACTGAACACGGTGTGAAGTTCCAGCAAGCCTGCAAAATTTTGAATGTGAAGCAGCAAGAACTGGCCGAATGGCTTCGGAAACATAACTGGGATCGCTATCTAAACGGTGCTAGAGCATCTACTTACTACAGTGAAAGCCGTGGTTACTGTGAAACTAAATATTCACTCAAAGAAGGTGTAAAACCATCTGGTCAATCATACAGCTATACACAGACCGAATTCTTCATATTGCCAAAAGGTATGCAGATCCTAGCTAAAAGGTTTGGGGAGCGGCCATGAATTTTCAAAATATTTTCTGTTTAAGGCTTCTCAAATTAAAAATGATCGGCTATATTGATCCTGTTCGGTGCAAAATCATCGAATTAGCTTTGGTCGGCTATGAATACACAAGCGCATACAGTCCGCTACGGGCTTTTTTTATGCGTAAAATCTCTATGCTTCTGCATCTCTATGGTGAAGCTGGAGAGGGACATCTTCGGATGTGCAGGTCTCTTGTGTACCTGTCGACCAACCCTTTTCAGCTTTACCACCCTCACTTGGTCGTGACTGGTAAAGCTCCTAAACAAACACAAGGAGCGCATTCATCATGAACGCTAAAGTACAAATTCAATTTCCAGAACAATCAATTCCTTTTTACAGTGTCGCTGATATTATCAGTGCCTATTCACTTGCATCTGAAGCTGCCACACAACTTCGAACTTTGGCTAACCAGATCAACAAAGCAACGGCTTTCGTTAAAGCATTTGTACAAGAAAATGATAAAGCCGACTCCTCTGCTTTTGCTGAACTAGAAAATCTAATAACAATTTCCCAGCAGCTTGCTAACAGTCAAGCAGACACTTGCATGCGTGAACTTAACAGACATACGCATAAGCCTGATGATCAGTACGGTGCTGGGGATCTGTTCGATGCTTACTCTCTTGCTCATGAAAATACATCATGGCTTGAGACCATGTTTTATCAAATTAAAGATGAAGTCGAAGTAGTCAAAGAAACTATCAAGCAAGGTACTCATGGCGCCGTCTTTGGGACTCTTGAGCACTTAATTCATATTGCTGCGTATTGGGCAGGGAGTCATAGCAACACTTTCGATGTTGAACGCGAAAAGCATGAAGCGGAATGGGAGGCTACTAAAAATGGATAAGCCTTCTATCTCCTCAGAAAAAATCAAAATTCAGCCAGAGCCTGTTGTCGATCAGACAGCAATGCCCCAATCAGCTGCATATATTGAATCAGTGCGTATTACTCCAGAGCGTCTCTGGAATACTGTGTTGAAAAATTATAAGCAGCAAGGAGGGCCTAGTGAGCATTGATGCAACACGCTGGGCTTGGACTGTTCCAGTGAACAATTCATCACAACGTCTCGTTCTGCTTTCGTTAGCAGATCGAGCTGGTGAAGAACATACGGCTTGGCCAAGCATAGATCGCCTGGCCAAAGATACCGTGCTGGACAAAAAAACAGTTCAAAAAGTTATTTTAGAGTTAATCAACTTGGGCCTAGTTGAAGATACAGGTGAACGTACGGGACCTACCAGACGTGTTCGCGTTCTTAAGCTCAACGGCGTGAAGGGTCGCGAGGAGTTTGCACAAAATCATGATAATTCAAACAACCCCAAAAACGGGAATATTAAACGATCCAAAAAACGGAATGATTCAAATAACGGTAATATTCCCGAAAACGGTGCTTTGAATATGCCCAAAAACGGGATGTTGAATGATCCCAAAAATGGGGTACAGAACCTATCAGAGAATCCATCCATGAATCTCTCTCAAGAGCACGATTGGATTCCTGATACAGATCAGCTGGCAACGAAGTTAAAAATGGCAGGATATGGAAATAGTCTTGACTCGATCTTTGGTCTGCCAAGTTTTGAATTTGAGCTGAGTGCATTCAACTCTCACTTTGATAGTCAGGTCCTATCAAACAGTAAAAAGCTTCATAAGTTCACAGCGTGGATCATAGATAAGTTTGAGCGTTACAAAAAAGCAAACCCAAACTATGTGCATCAATTTCAACCTAATACTGTTTCAACTGATCAACCAATTATTAATTTGTCTGATAGTAAGCCTAAAAGTTTACTTGGGAGCATGTAATGAATACCAACTCGGCTCCGATCCATAATCTACAAATTGAGCAAGGAGTACTTGCTGCACTAATGACTGTGACTGGATCTTATGCACAGGTTGAAAATTTACTATCAGTAGATGATTTTTATGCCGTACGTCACAAACTGATTTTTCAAGCGATAGTAAGTCTAGACTCAAAAAACTCGCCGTACGATGTTGTTCTAGTTAACCAATGGCTGGAAATGAATAACCACAGCTTAGCTTCAGGTGGTGAGCAATATCTCATGCAGCTAATGAGCGATGCTCCCTCTAGCTTCTATAACTTAGTGCCATACGCCGAAAAATTGAAAGACCTAACAGCATGTCGCCAAGTTGAATCGGAAGCCTTAAAAATCATTCAGCAAGCCCGTCATTTAAATGTCACTCGCGGTGAGTTGGTACAAAATGCTCAAGCTGCCTTTGCTGATTTGAATACTGAATCAGGTAGTGAGTCGTTATTCCATATTCATGATGCTGCAGCAAATACTTTTCAAGAAATGCATCGAAAAATTGATGCGGCTATCGCAGGGAAAACATTAATTAAAGGGATTCAAACAGGTATCTATGACCTTGATAAAAAGCTTGGTGACGTTGAACCTGGTTGCCTAATGGTGGTGGCTGCACGGCCCGCGATGGGTAAAACTACGATGCTCCAGCTCATCGCAAACAATGTAGCAGTCATACAGAAAAAGCCTGCCCTCATCATGTCTGGCGAAATGCCTAAAGAGCAGATCGCCATGCGTCTCTGTTGCGCGATTGCACCTGCAGATATTGGAGTAGTGCGCAACTCTCCTCATCTGCTACCTAAAAATGAATTCACCGCATATACAAACGCCGTTGTTATGCTTAAAAGCATACCAATGCATATCAATGACACTTCTCGACCTTCTATTGCCAATATCCGTGAATCCATTCGCAAAATACAACACCAATACGGGTCCATAGGTATTGTTCTTGTCGACTACCTACAGATCATGAAGACAACAAAACAATTCGCCCGAGAGGATTTAAAAATTGCCTATTTCACTGGTGAACTTAAAGCCATGGCTAAAGAGTTTGATTGCGTCATTGTTCTTTTATCTCAGCTCAATCGTGAGTTAGAAAAACGTCCAAACAAGCGCCCAATGATGTCAGATCTACGTGAATCAGGCGCGATAGAACAAGATGCAGACCAAATTATTTTCCTGTATCGAGATGAAGTCTATAACAAAGAAACTCGGTACCGAGGTATTGCTGAGGCTATTGTTGGAAAAAACCGTCACGGCGAAGCAGGTACCGCATATATGCATGCTCAACTGAAGTATTGCCAATTTACCAATTTGGATCCTGAAGCACTTAATGAAATTCAAGGAGCATAAATAAATGGCTCACAGCATTGATCGAACTATAGCGCAGAAGGCCGCAGCTGACCGATTCATCAATCTAAGAACTAAAAAGAAAGTTAAAGAATTTATTGTTAAACAGCGCGGTTACAAACGTCCAGACTTCAATCGAATGATTCTGGACTTAAACAAATGTGGCTGGACACACGAAAAGATTGCGTTCGTTTTGCCAGTTGCAAACGCCAGTACCGTGTCTGAATGGGCACGTGGCGGCAAACCTAATTACGAAAATGGAGAGGCATTAATTCAACTATGGCGGACTGAAACGGGTGTTAGCCGTGAACCTCGTGAAGGTGAATGGGGAACATATCAATATAAAATTGGACAATTAGAATTGCTCTAAGTACAAATATATAAGTCTCCAAATAGGGCTTTGTAATATTGAATGCTTGGTTTTTCCATCAGAAAAAGAAAAGCCCACCGTATAGATGAGCCCTTCTTATTTAAGCTTTAATTCAAGTTTTTTTGGTTTGAGCTTGACTAAACTTTTGGATAATTTGCTGTGAATATATTTGAGCTTGGGCATTAGCTAAATTCCTAGAATCTTTCAAATGTTTATAATCCTCAAGATTCATACAGCTCTGCTGTAAGTTTTTACTAAAATTTTTTAATGTTTCATTTATTGTTTTCATCATTTAGCTCCTCTCTACTTAAAGTAATTTTCAAAAAAATGAGTATTAAGCTCTTTAGGGAAATAGTGTTTTCGTTTAACCCAAACCAGACCATCTCCTTTAGAAATAACTGCAACATCAACAGGACCACCAACAGTCTCTTGACTACCGAAGGCCATTTTCCTCCTAAAAGCAGTCATGTTAACTAATGCTTCAGCCATACTTGCAAGCTCATCTTTTGGTAAAGCTTTAATCATTTCTACCATAGGTGATAGTAGATTACTAGCCATATAACGTTCTAATTCTTGTCTTAGTGATTCTGCACATGCTTTTGATAAAAGATTGATATCAATATTGTTTTTAAATTCAAATACTGGGGATGATAATGTTTCTTTAATCGTGTTTTCCGTAAAATTTATTGCATAATTATGTAAGTCAGGGTGCATTCCATCCAAGAAAGATCTTACTACATCTTCCTGAGCATAAGGAATAATGTCTGATCGCATGTATTTAGAGTTTTCATTAATAATAGTTTTATCTTCTCTCACTCTATGCAAAAGTTGTCCATTAAAAACTCCGTAAATCTCATAGGTTAACACTGATGGAAAAATATCATTATCACCAAAACCTGCTATTACAATCCCTGAAGAATTTAAGGGAGCACAATTTAAAACGGCGAGTTGTCCTATTTTTATTAAAAATTCCCTAATTTCTATTTTTGATGTCGTAAATGGGAAGGTTGTATCTATTAATGGGTTTGCTATAACCTTGATCCTCTCCAAAAGGTTTTCATCTATCACTCCTTCATAGATTTGCTTATTTGTCTCAAGGACATTTTTATATTCTAAAATTATAGATTCTGCATGTCTGTTTATTACAGACTCATCAATTGCCACGCCTTTGTTTTGCAAATCAGTCAATTCAGTTTTTATCTGCTCGACAATGTAGTTATATATATCGCCAATCCTCCATTCCGCCCAGTGATTTTGCTGTTCATCACTAAATAAGTGTAATTGAGAATTCAAGAACTCTATAAAATTCACACCATAATCATTTAAATGATTTAAGTTTGAAATATTCTTTTTTCTATATAACTTAATCAGAGTTTCCCAAGGAACATTCAATAAGTTCGCATTCCCATAAATCATAATACCTACTGGTTCAGTACGAGATAATGAAAATAACTTAATAGCACTGTTAATTATTTTTTGTGAGCCAATGGTTACTGCACTATCTGCAGCCATTGCCACGCCATGCTGGTTAATGATTACTATTTCAGCTGTCACAACTTTACCCCTCTAGTCTACACAAAATAATATTTAATGCTGTGTTGTGCTCACAAATTTAATTGTAAATATAACTTAATTATTCAAAAACAACCTTCATGGGCTGAAAGTCTTCAATATGAACTTTCTTGGCCTTCAGTAGATCTTCTCTTTTACCATCTACGACCAGGACGGCGCGCTTAACCTGAACTGTCCAAGTGCGACCCGCTCCGCACATAGTCTCTGATTCGATAAAGACATTAGTTGTGGCTTTGCCTGATAGGTTTTGTATATCGCCGTAGGTTATTACATTCTCAGAAGTCCCCTGCACTCTACCTGCTTTGTCCTTTGCCACCAGATCCAAATATAACTTATCACTCTCGCCTAAAAAGTCATGGATTGTCACATCCACCACGGCGGAACAGATCCCTGAGTTCACATAGCTGGTCTTGGAATGCTGCAGAGTGATTGGGGTAGCCAAAGCCACTGAGCTTATAAGAGCAGCCAAGGAGAAGGTTAATATTTTTTTCATAATGGAAGGCTACCTTGTATTAAAGCCATAAGTGAATCTAAGTTATCCCAACCAACATCTACAATTTTTGTTGTTAGATGCTTTAGACCTTCTGCTGGTAGCTCTTTGATTGCATCAATCATTGTAGTTTTGCGTTCAGGACTAAGATCAGAACTCATGATTTTTGCAGCCAGAATAGCCTTTAATTGCTCAGTTTCAAACTTGATAGTCACGGTACCTAGGATTGCAGATAGTCCACCGTCATCAGCCAAGAAATCCATACCTTTGTGATTTAGCCTGGTATTTCCCAAGGTCCAGCTTCCTATACCGTCCAGGCTATTAGTGTAGTGAATACTCTTTGGTTCTAATAATCCATGAGATTGTAAGTAGTAGAGATTCGAATAAAGCTTATGCTGATTTTCTTTATCTCGATAATCAAGATCAGTCCAAAAGTCATATGCAGCTGGGTACACCTCAGCCATTTTTGTCATAAGTTCAAGCTGAAATGCTCTATCTAAAATCATTCTATTTTTTAATCCTATGATTGCAGGTAATTCTCAGAAATTATCCAGCTCTTCTTCTTACCATCATAAATAGGCTGTAACTTAGCAATAGTCACATAATGCCAAAATCCATGACGTTCATTATGGATCGGAAGTACGACCACGAAATCTCCTTTCTTGAATTGGGCTTGCACATTTCCGCATGGTGCACTTACTTCCTGATACCCATCTTTAGTCACAAGATTTACTTGCACATCAATGGCGGATCGTCCCAAGCTTGCCATAGCTGGATCTTGTAAGGTTATCTGCAGGGATGCTTCATCTAATACGAAACCATGGATAGGCTGATTACTCTTAACCTCTGAAGTATATTTTTTACGGAGGAAGGCTGTTAACTCCTCTCTACTATCAAAAACTCTGACCTGATTCATTTTATTTTGGTATAGCATGAATCCTAAACCACTAATGGCTATTACTATAATTAGAGCCAGAATATAAAGCATCTCAATTCTCTTTATTTTGATATTTCAAATGAACAATACATATCCTATCTATAGAAAAATAGAAAGGAGCCGAAGCTCCTTTTTTTATTGCCCGATGGCTTTACCAAAATCCGGGGCTTCTATCTCATCCCATTCTCCCCACCACTGTGTACGATCCTGTTCACGCTCAGCCTTTCTAATCAGCTTCTCACGGTAGCCTGGTGCAATAGTGTCTTGTATACCGTCAAAGATGAGTTTGTTAGTAGCAGCCTTTGTATACCACAGGTTTTGAGCAGGGATTTTACTTTTAAGCAGTCTATAGGCTTCATTCCCTGCATTAGTCTCCTTGCCCTCATACCATTGATTCAGGTTACCAAAGGTTAGAGACAGGATAGCTTTTGCATCGCTACCTACGGGCCCCACCAGGAAGTCAGTAGTATCACGCCCACTCGGGTCCATACCTGCCACAAGAATGTCACCAACGATAGGCAGGCCGCCACCAGCGACAATAGAACGAGTTAAAAATTTAGCTTCTGTTTTCAGGTCACCATCATCGTCAAACATAGTAGCAGGATCGTTACCTAGTGCCAGTTCCTTGAGCTGGACAACTAGCCCACCAAGTACAGTAGTCATACCAAGTAATGAGCCAGCATACCAAGCCTTACTGGCCCATCCATTTTTAGACATTGCACGGCTACCATGTCGCATAAGGAATGCCAGAGGGAACGATTTAAACTGTGTTACACAGCGCCAGATTTCACCCATCTCTGTACCGGATCGGCCTACCTGGAATTTAGTTCGCTCACGTAGTCCAGCTTCAATAATTGCCATGCCTTGTTCATCAAGGGTATGAGTATGTAACGCCGTGGCGACTTCATCCTTAACGCGCTTTGGATCTCCAAACTGAGTGAGCTTTTCGTCTGGAATGCGATATATAGCCTGAGCATGCATGAGCTGATTCCCTCTGCTATCAGTGATAGGGTCGGCCAATCTCATCACCTGCCAAACCTTTTCATTAATTCCGACACCTTGAAGCAGCTCACGATCTGTAGGATGCAGATCCGTCCACTCCCTAGTACGTGTCATGCGCCCATACTTATCCAGCATCATTTTTGAATAGGCCATCTTTGAGGCTGCTGTGACGGCGTTTAATCCAGATATGCGGAGGACTTGAGTAGCCAATGAACTGGAAGCCTTAGCTATTTTCTCAGCACGTCCATGCACGGAGGTTAGGCCATCGTCTGACCAGCGATTCAATGATCCGAGCATTTCTTCCGTTGCCAGCCCAAGGCTGTGCGCCAGCTCCCGATCTTCGACATTCTTTGGATTGAGCAGATGCATCATTTCTCCGAAGAATTTTCGATAAGACAGGCCGTGTACGTGCGCCGTCTTTAAGATCATGGCATGGTCAGTGATAGACGAAATCACAGTACCGCCAAGCATGGATGCCACATTCATGGAGCGATATGTTAGTCCAGCATTGGCAAGCACCTTACTCTCTGGTGGATTCTGCCCGGTTAACTCATCAAACATAGTCTCAGCACGTACAAGGGACTTGTTTACTTTGTCCGGCTTAATACCATTCTGTACAGTGTCGATATGCCTAGCACTCTGCATAAGGATCTGCATGGCTGGGCGTGGGTTACTTCCGAAGGTTTCCACTAAGGCAATATCTTTCGACATGCTTGTAATGTGACTTTCCAGGATGTCTACAAACTGCATGCCACCATATTGGGATTGATAGTCCATCCATGCATCTGCATTCTTGAAGTTAAGTACACGCCCTTCCTGATGCTTGCTAGTGACTTTTGCACCGCCACCGACATAACCTTTCCCTACTTCAATTTTATTAGCGCCGTCAGTCACAATAGACGTGTAGATATTCCCTAATACATCTCTCAATTCATCATCAGACATTAGATTACCTTGAGCATCTACGAAGTCCTCACGTTTGATTAAGCCAATGATGTCATTGGTCCACTGTTCTTGACCTGCCTCAGCTACCTTTTGTGGGCTGTGATGTTGTGGTAATGCATAATCACGGCGTTTTTTAATGTCGCCACCTGCACGATTGAAACGCTCCAAGATGTCATCAAAGGTCTTGCTAATGCCTTGAGCTGCTTTAAGCGCCGTAGCATCTCCAGTGCTTTCCATATGCAATTCTTTAATAATATTCTGTACCAGGGACTTGTCAGTGAATATCCCTAGGCCACCTTTGATATTTAGATAGGTGTCTACCAATTGCCCTCGGTAAAGGTCTGCTATCACTCTGGTCTTAGAGTCTGCAGACTGAATGCCTGACATGTCGCCATACGCTGCAACCATCCGGTCTATCCGCTCTGATGCAGTTATCTTTAGTGCCGGATCTTGAAGGATGGCTAGGTTTTTATTTTGGATAAGAATGTCTTGTACGGCTATCCGCTTCTTACGTTCAAAATCAGCCCGAATATCTTCTGCTACTTGCTTACTGGCAGCAGACAGCTTTTCCAGATCGGTTAAGCCTCTCCAGTGGTCAATGTCTTTACGCGCTAGATTCACCATAGCCTGATTGATTCGGGCTTCAATATTCTGAACCTCTTGAGCATTTAGTGATGCTTTTCCTAAAGCCTTAGCTACGGCCTGCTTACATTGTTCTTTCATTTTTAATTCCTAAGTAATCAAGCACTGTATCCAATGCTATTTCATACCTGTAAATTAAAACGGCGTTAGTCCTCAAAAAATGGGTGTATTTAGATGTAAAAAAAGGAGCACAAATTGCTCCTTTTTCGTATGGCCAAATTTTATTAAAAATGGTGAGAAATATTTCTGACACCAGACTTACGTCCAACAGAAAGTGATTGAAGCACAGGTTTTATAAACTGAATCTTTTTAACAATTTGTTTTACTTCAAAGTCAAACGTATTCCGGTTAAGTAATCGCTTGAATTCATGCTTGGGATCTAAATAGTACGCCGTAATAATTAATGTATTTGGTGTGCAGCTTAAACTTTTAAGAATTGCGTATAAATGAGTAAAGTAAAATGCCTTATTATTTTTATTCGCCAAATATGTTAGCCGATAAATCAACTCCTCCAAATTATCAGCAATCTTCAGCAATTGCATTTGATAGCTAGATTCATATAACTGGTTGGGCTCTTTACCATTAATTGCTCTTTGGAATTCATCAATTAAATATTCAATTCCATTGCAGAGCTGAATCGATCGCTCCATATCATCACAATCTAAAGGTCTATACGCTGGCTGCTTAGTCATCAATCATATTCTCCAGTGATTAATTCGAGGGATGTCCTGATCTGTTTTTTCAGTAAAAGCTTTCCACAAATCAATAAATGCTTCGCCTGCTTCATAATTTGGCGTGCTGCCAAACTCCCAATCATTTACCGTTGATGGACCTGAAACTGGAAGCAAAAAAGCAATTTTTTCATTCGTCATTTCATGATGCTCTTTCAACTCCCTAATCATCTCCAAATAATTTGGTGCGCCGTACCAGATTTCTGTTTTTAAAAAAATTAATCTTTTAGATACTTCGAAATTATTAAGCTCAATATAAATATCCATAGCACCTCCCATAATTTTTCAATTTATTAAGAGGCAATCTAAGTCATCAAAAAATGGGTGTATTTCGACAAAACGCGCGCGCGCGCGAGGCAGGGAGCAAAACACTATATTTCTAGTTTTAAATTCCACCTGGTTATCAGCGCCACCCGTCAATCATCTTTACCAGTACGGCGTATCCAAGCAGGTCAAATGATACTTTTTAAAAGCATTCCTAAAACGCTCTAATTTTTCGTATTAGCACCTTAAATCTTTTCATGTACCTTTGGTCATTTTTATAATTTAAATCTCGTACAGCTCAAGCCAGTGCAAAATTGACACATAAGCTAGATTGGTTCCAACCTTTAATTATAAGTATTCTTGAAAATACACCTAAAAACTTGAACAGCTCTCCAAAAGAGATGATCGGTTCAATGGTAGATTCATTGATAGGTTCTGCATCCCAAAAACGGGTACATTCAAAATCCCAAAAACGGGTACATTCAAAATCCCAAAATTGGGAATATTACCGTTTTCGGAATGATACCAATATTGGGTACATTACAATTCCACATCTATTTTGGAAATGTTGAGGACTAGGAAACTTTCGTAGTTCATCATCACCAAGGGAAGCCACAGTTTAACGAGCGCAATTCTGCGCCGTCATGATGCGGAACCTAATTAAACCTAATATTCAAAGATGCTCAAGTGCGAATGCCCAAACGCTTTAAACCTGTCAAAACCCGAAGTCTAGGCGGCATATTAATATATGTGCTATAAAATCCTCGTTTCGATGGGGGATTTTTATGAAAAAATTAATATTAATTATGCTCTTTGTTGGGAGTAGTGTTTTTGCTTCAACCAATGATGCCGAAGCTATCAATAAAGCAAAACTGAGCATAGCATCATACAATTGTTATGCATTCTATAATTACCTAAACAAAGAAAAAGAAGCTCAAGAAATGTTTGGGCTTGGCTATAAATCTAGTATTGATTTTATCTCATACTTGAGAACAAATCGTATTAATGAAAAGTTAGCATATGAGCATGTTCCATCAATCTACCTGATGACTAGCGGGCCAAATGCTGATTTTATTGCAGGTCAGGTTTTTGCCACTGTAGCCCAAGCAGCATTTGATAAAATTTTCAAAGATTCAAAACTTGATTTTATATATGACGAAGAATTGAGAAAGATAAAAGCCCAGTCGTTAATACGCGAAAGTAACTGTGAGTTATTAAAGTGAAATGCTCTGGGTGCTCTTTTATTTCTAATAGTTCAAACCTGATCTAGTGCAATTTGTCTAATTAGACTAAGAGATGGATCCGGAAATTTGAACAACTCCTATAAGTGATATTCTGCTCCTCAAATGATGTTATAAACATCAATATATGGAGTATTTTATGGCACGTAGACCAAGAAGAAATCATTCAAATGATTTTAAAGCTAAGGTAGC
>NZ_VPEY01000029.1:0-24646 GCF_013416935.1 Acinetobacter sp. YH1901141
AGGCGTGGAACGTGAAAAATCATAAAAAAAGCCCATTCGAGGGTGAGTGGGCTATAAAACTGCAATCAACAAATTGAATTATAACACAATTTCAAAAGCATTTCGTATAACGTGTATTATGTTAATTGTAGCCAGACTTAATTTTCAAAATTCTTCGATGCCTCTATCAATGAAAAAACTAAACTTTCTACTTCTCTCTGGCTTTGTTGCATAAAGGTTTGAAAGGCTGAGTTCCCTTAAGCTACTCAAATTTAAGAGACAACTTGGGTATGAGGGCGACCTAATTCTGTGAATTTATTCAAGACTGCCATGCGTGCATGGATCTCATTCACCTGACTTGGAAAACTCCGCGCTGTTAATTTATCGCCTAATAATTTGATGCAATGCATCTTGGTTTCAACCAAACTTCGACGGTGATAACCAGACCACTTTTTCCAAAGCGATCTGCCTAGCCGTTTGACTGTCTTTAATAATTCGTTCCGCTCTATAGACCTCGCTTGCTGATCCTTCCAAGGCTTTGCATTCTTTCTAGGTGGAATGATCGCATGTGCATCTCGATCTAAAATGACTTGTCGGCAGTGCTTTGTGTCATAAGCACCATCTGTATAAACAGAATCAATTGGTTCATCCAAGGGAATTTGAGCAAGTAAATCTTCGAGTACTTGAGAATCACTGACATTATTTGTGGTGAGTTGTACTGCACGTATTTGCAGGGTTTTAGCATCTATAGCAATGTGAAGCTTACGCCATTGGCGACGATATTCAGCCCCATGTTTCTTGCGTTTCCATTCACCTTCACCAAGAAACTTCAAACCAGTAGAGTCTACGAGTAGATGCAGTCCATCACTACTTTTTTGATAGCTAATCGCAATATCAATATGCTTTTGTCTACGACAAAGGGTGGAATAATCCGGAGCTGTCCAATCTAATCCAGAGAGTTTAATCAGACTTTGAACAAAACCTGTGACCATACGTAAAGAGAGTCGGAATAGTAATTTGATCATTAAGCAGCATTGAATCGCTGTATCGGAGTAGGTTTGATTTCGACCTTGCTTGCCTTGTGATTGTGCATACCACTGAGTCTTTGGATCAAACCAAATGGAAATATTACCTCGGTTAATTAAGGCTCGGTTATAGGATGACCAATTGGTTGTACGGTAGATTTTAGAGGCAGGCTTATTCATTTTGAAATTATATTGCTGAATAAGCTTTTGATGCTAGGTTTGTGCAACAAAGCCATTCATGGTTAATTTTAGAGAAAATTAAATTTCACTTTCTTTTTTTGCCAAAGTAATTAGATAATATTTGTTCCGGTCTATATCGTGAATCGTATAATTTTCACCACTATTGACAAAAAGAGGCTCTTCATGCTCTAAATATTTATTGCCCCTAAACCATAAAAAATTTATATTTTGAGCATACATTTCAGCTCCTAAAAAAAGTTCAAAGTTTTCTATTTTTCTATGTAAGAAAAAAGTTTGAATTTCTAGGCAGTCGTCTCTATATTTTATTGTTATTATAGATTTAGAGTATAAAAAAATCTTAAACCAATAAGCTATTGGAATATATAACATAAAATATAGTGCGACTACTAATTGAAGCATATAATCAAACGATTTTTCATTAAAAGAAAACTCATCTACTCTTAGGTATTTAATTACAAAAAACCCCAATACAAAAGATAATACGCTAAGACTTATATATAAAATTATATTACCATCAAACTCACGTCTTTTATTTTGAGTGTTATAGTAGTTAGTCTTTTCAAATAAAATACTATTCACTTTGTCTTATCCTTTTGTGATTTATCAGATTCAATCCTTTTATTTACATCCTTATACGGGTTATTACCAGACGTAACAGCATTAATACTAGCAGAAGAGCCAATAACTACAGGTTGCCAACTTTTAATCCCAAGTCCTTCTAATTTTTTAGCTCCACCACTAATTAGCCCTGCAGCAACTGCATTAGATTTATTAAGTTCTAATGACTCTTTCCCATTATATTCTCTATATATGTTAGCGGCTTTGTTGCATAAATATGTAAGCATCTGATTTAAATAAATTTAATTTTGGATCAAAAAATAATCAAAACTTCTAAAATCATATAGTTATGAAATCTTTGTGCAACAAAGCCATTTCTATATCTTAAAAACAATTACATTTAACATAAAATCTCTTATACGAAGTGCGGCTGGCTAACGCCACTATACAAGGCATCAGACCATACACTTTTTTTAGAAACCGCTGCTGCTGAGGATCTGAAGTGTTCTATGGCCCAGGAAAGAGATTGCGACACATAAGCTGTCATTGAACAGACCAGGGGGGACGGCTGGCTAACGCCACTATATAAGGCTCAAACCTATACACCTTTTTTTTAAATTACACCTTTTTTGATGATCTTTTGGCGTATCAATTTTGGCTATGCCAGAAACTCCGTAGGACAAGATTCCACGTTGAGCTTGAAAAGCGAATAAGGGGAGTAATGGTGGGCCGATAATGCTTGCATGTTGGTCAACATTACACATCTTGCCAATATCACTGAAAGTTCAATTGCACATAAACGCATATAATTGCACATCAAAATGAATAAAAACTATTTAAAAGCTTATAGTTGCAGATAATTTCATATAAAATCGTATAAAAGCTCTTAATTGCATATAGTTGCACATAATTGCATAAATTAAAGAAAGAGGAAGTCATTATGGTCACCAGACATGGCGCTAAAAAATTCATCATCTCTGTATTACCAGAAATAGAAAAACGGCTAGAAGCTGGTTATACAATTAAGGAAATCCATGCAGATTTACCTGAGCTAGAAAACAATATTTCTTACAGTTCAGTTTTACGAAATTTGAATAAAATGGGAATGAGTGAAAAAAAGGTACATCTACATAAAATAGAAAAATTAGAGTCCCAGGATATGGTCCCTACTTCTAATGAAAAAATGAAAATGACGAATGCAGAAAGAAATACAGAAAAATTGAAGACTAAAAAACCTGCTTTTTCTTATGACCCTCATACAAAAGGTAAAGATTTTATCTAATTACTATAAAACTTAGCTTTTAAATGCACTCATTTGAGATTTAAGCTCAAATTCACATAGGAAGGTACAGAACGAGTGTCTACGAGTGAAATCGCTGAAATTCGCGCTTAGACCCTCTGAAAAACAGCTTTTTAGGCTGTGAAGCCTAAATAAGCGTAAATTACATGCAGAAAATTGAGTCTAGATCGAGCGCAGCGAGTAAAAAAGCTCTATGAGCGAAGCGAATTCATTGTGCTTTTGCTTTTTATTGAAGTCACAACGAGATGAGCCAAAAAATTGCCCCGACGAATCGAGCGAAAGCGAGATTCAATAGAGTTTGAGCGTAGCGAAAACCAAGGGCAATTTTTCCTTGCCTGGGCTTTTAATTATTTTAAAGTTTTTAAATACTTTTAGATGGCTCGAAAACCTTATGAATAAAGGGTTTCAGCTCTTATATGTCCACGTTTACCTTGCAATATGTCCACGTTTACCTTGCAATATGTCTACGTTTACCTTGCAATATGTCTACGTTTACCTTGCAATAGTACACAAATAATATTAACGTGTACTTATACACAATAAAAAAATAGTGGCTATGAGAGATTTAGTTGTAAAAGACAATGCCTTAATCAACGCAAGCTATAACTTAGACTTAGTAGAACAACGTTTAATTTTATTGGCTATTGTTGAAGCAAGGGAAAGTGGGAAAGGGATTAATGCAAATGATCCATTAGAAGTTCATGCAGATAGTTATATCAATCAGTTTGGTGTGCACCGTAATACAGCTTATCAAGCCTTAAAAGATGCTTGTAAGGATTTATTCGCGCGTCAATTTAGCTATCAAGAGAAAAAAGCTAATGGGAATATCCGAAATGTTATGAGTCGTTGGGTATCTCAGATTGCTTATAACGACAATGAAGCAACTGTAGACTTAATATTTGCACCTGCTGTTGTTCCCTTCATAACCAGACTGGAAGAGCAATTTACTAAATATGAATTACAGCAAGTTAGTAGTCTTAGTAGCGCTTATGCCATTCGCTTATATGAACTTCTAATTCAGTGGCGAAGCGCTGGTAAAACCCCAACCATAGAACTACAAGAATTTAGAAAGAAGTTAGGCGTTCTTGATAATGAATATTTACGGATGGCTCATTTAAAAGAGCGTGTTTTAGAGCTTTCAATTAAACAGATAAATGAGCATACGGATATAACTGTAAAATATGAACAGCATAAAAAAGGTCGATCAATTTCAGGTTTTTCTTTTACGTTTAAACAGAAGAAAAAGGATAATCCATCAATAGAAAGAGATCCGAATACCTTAGACCTTTTTTCAAAGATGACCGATGCTCAACGGCATATGTTTGCAAACAAACTTTCAGAACTCCCTGAAATGGGTCGCTATTCACAAGGAACTGAAAGCTATCCTCAATTTGCTGTTCGTATTGCTGAGATGCTACAAGACTCTGAAAAAATCAAAGAACTAGCCCCATACCTAAAAAAAGTGGGATACATGCCATCAAATAAAAAGGACACAGTAAATGGCTAAGTTATCGCTAAGTGAAGTATCTAAAAAATTTCATATTGATAGGTCAACCATTTACAGAGCTGTACGTAATGGGCGTTTATCACGCTCTAGTGATGGTCAATTTGACCTTTCGGAAGTGATTAGATGCTTTGGGGAGCCTGAACAAACATCTCAACAAATTGAATCATCTACATCAGATAGCGATGAATCTACAAAAAAACTCATTATTCATTTAGAAAATGAAGTTAAAAAATACCAAGAACGTGAAGAGCGTTTAATGCAGCAAATCGACCGTATGCAGACGCTTATTGAGTTAAAAACTGTTGCACCCGCCACGGCAGCGCCACAACAAGATGCTACGGCATGCGACACTGATATGCCACAGCATGCGACAACACAACAAGACGATGATAATAAAAAGAATAATGAATTAAATATTGTAGAAAATGTGGCAGTGCCACAACAAGAAACTACAGCATACCACACCCAAACGCTACAGCATGCCACGTTGCAAAATGTGGCAGTGCCACAACCTAAAAAACGTGGCTTATTTGGCCGTGTGCTGAATGCTGTCTTTGATAATGACTAAGGGAGAGAGAGATCATGCCGAAACTGAAAGACATTGCCCTAGGAATTATTGTGGCCCCGCTGCTGATCCCGATCATGCTGATTGCATCGTACCAGGATAAAAAGGAGCTGAAAAAAGAGCTGAATGAACGCCAAAAAGAAAAAGACCAGGCTTCTTGATTATTCACTTGGGCTTATCAAAGCCGTGGAACTTTGCTCAATAAGTAAGCGTGGAACATGAATAATCAATAAAAAGCCGCTCTGGTGCCATAATGTCCAGAGCGTCTTACTTTAATATACTGATATTTAAAGAGAAATATCAAGCATTTCGTATAACGTGTATTATGTTAATTGTAGCCAGACTTAATTTTCAAAATTCTTCGATGCCTCTATCAATGAAAAAACTAAACTTTCTACTTCTCTCTGGCTTTGTTGCATAAAGGTTTGAAAGGCTGAGTTCCCTTAAGCTACTCAAATTTAAGAGACAACTTGGGTATGAGGGCGACCTAATTCTGTGAATTTATTCAAGACTGCCATGCGTGCATGGATCTCATTCACCTGACTTGGAAAACTCCGCGCTGTTAATTTATCGCCTAATAATTTGATGCAATGCATCTTGGTTTCAACCAAACTTCGACGGTGATAACCAGACCACTTTTTCCAAAGCGATCTGCCTAGCCGTTTGACTGTCTTTAATAATTCGTTCCGCTCTATAGACCTCGCTTGCTGATCCTTCCAAGGCTTTGCATTCTTTCTAGGTGGAATGATCGCATGTGCATCTCGATCTAAAATGACTTGTCGGCAGTGCTTTGTGTCATAAGCACCATCTGTATAAACAGAATCAATTGGTTCATCCAAGGGAATTTGAGCAAGTAAATCTTCGAGTACTTGAGAATCACTGACATTATTTGTGGTGAGTTGTACTGCACGTATTTGCAGGGTTTTAGCATCTATAGCAATGTGAAGCTTACGCCATTGGCGACGATATTCAGCCCCATGTTTCTTGCGTTTCCATTCACCTTCACCAAGAAACTTCAAACCAGTAGAGTCTACGAGTAGATGCAGTCCATCACTACTTTTTTGATAGCTAATCGCAATATCAATATGCTTTTGTCTACGACAAAGGGTGGAATAATCCGGAGCTGTCCAATCTAATCCAGAGAGTTTAATCAGACTTTGAACAAAACCTGTGACCATACGTAAAGAGAGTCGGAATAGTAATTTGATCATTAAGCAGCATTGAATCGCTGTATCGGAGTAGGTTTGATTTCGACCTTGCTTGCCTTGTGATTGTGCATACCACTGAGTCTTTGGATCAAACCAAATGGAAATATTACCTCGGTTAATTAAGGCTCGGTTATAGGATGACCAATTGGTTGTACGGTAGATTTTAGAGGCAGGCTTATTCATTTTGAAATTATATTGCTGAATAAGCTTTTGATGCTAGGTTTGTGCAACAAAGCCATTCATGGTTAATTTTAGAGAAAATTAAATTTCACTTTCTTTTTTTGCCAAAGTAATTAGATAATATTTGTTCCGGTCTATATCGTGAATCGTATAATTTTCACCACTATTGACAAAAAGAGGCTCTTCATGCTCTAAATATTTATTGCCCCTAAACCATAAAAAATTTATATTTTGAGCATACATTTCAGCTCCTAAAAAAAGTTCAAAGTTTTCTATTTTTCTATGTAAGAAAAAAGTTTGAATTTCTAGGCAGTCGTCTCTATATTTTATTGTTATTATAGATTTAGAGTATAAAAAAATCTTAAACCAATAAGCTATTGGAATATATAACATAAAATATAGTGCGACTACTAATTGAAGCATATAATCAAACGATTTTTCATTAAAAGAAAACTCATCTACTCTTAGGTATTTAATTACAAAAAACCCCAATACAAAAGATAATACGCTAAGACTTATATATAAAATTATATTACCATCAAACTCACGTCTTTTATTTTGAGTGTTATAGTAGTTAGTCTTTTCAAATAAAATACTATTCACTTTGTCTTATCCTTTTGTGATTTATCAGATTCAATCCTTTTATTTACATCCTTATACGGGTTATTACCAGACGTAACAGCATTAATACTAGCAGAAGAGCCAATAACTACAGGTTGCCAACTTTTAATCCCAAGTCCTTCTAATTTTTTAGCTCCACCACTAATTAGCCCTGCAGCAACTGCATTAGATTTATTAAGTTCTAATGACTCTTTCCCATTATATTCTCTATATATGTTAGCGGCTTTGTTGCATAAATATGTAAGCATCTGATTTAAATAAATTTAATTTTGGATCAAAAAATAATCAAAACTTCTAAAATCATATAGTTATGAAATCTTTGTGCAACAAAGCCATTTCTATATCTTAAAAACAATTACATTTAACATAAAATCTCTTATACGAAGTGCGGCTGGCTAACGCCACTATACAAGGCATCAGACCATACACTTTTTTTAGAAACCGCTGCTGCTGAGGATCTGAAGTGTTCTATGGCCCAGGAAAGAGATTGCGACACATAAGCTGTCATTGAACAGACCAGGGGGGACGGCTGGCTAACGCCACTATATAAGGCTCAAACCTATACACCTTTTTTTTAAATTACACCTTTTTTGATGATCTTTTGGCGTATCAATTTTGGCTATGCCAGAAACTCCGTAGGACAAGATTCCACGTTGAGCTTGAAAAGCGAATAAGGGGAGTAATGGTGGGCCGATAATGCTTGCATGTTGGTCAACATTACACATCTTGCCAATATCACTGAAAGTTCAATTGCACATAAACGCATATAATTGCACATCAAAATGAATAAAAACTATTTAAAAGCTTATAGTTGCAGATAATTTCATATAAAATCGTATAAAAGCTCTTAATTGCATATAGTTGCACATAATTGCATAAATTAAAGAAAGAGGAAGTCATTATGGTCACCAGACATGGCGCTAAAAAATTCATCATCTCTGTATTACCAGAAATAGAAAAACGGCTAGAAGCTGGTTATACAATTAAGGAAATCCATGCAGATTTACCTGAGCTAGAAAACAATATTTCTTACAGTTCAGTTTTACGAAATTTGAATAAAATGGGAATGAGTGAAAAAAAGGTACATCTACATAAAATAGAAAAATTAGAGTCCCAGGATATGGTCCCTACTTCTAATGAAAAAATGAAAATGACGAATGCAGAAAGAAATACAGAAAAATTGAAGACTAAAAAACCTGCTTTTTCTTATGACCCTCATACAAAAGGTAAAGATTTTATCTAATTACTATAAAACTTAGCTTTTAAATGCACTCATTTGAGATTTAAGCTCAAATTCACATAGGAAGGTACAGAACGAGTGTCTACGAGTGAAATCGCTGAAATTCGCGCTTAGACCCTCTGAAAAACAGCTTTTTAGGCTGTGAAGCCTAAATAAGCGTAAATTACATGCAGAAAATTGAGTCTAGATCGAGCGCAGCGAGTAAAAAAGCTCTATGAGCGAAGCGAATTCATTGTGCTTTTGCTTTTTATTGAAGTCACAACGAGATGAGCCAAAAAATTGCCCCGACGAATCGAGCGAAAGCGAGATTCAATAGAGTTTGAGCGTAGCGAAAACCAAGGGCAATTTTTCCTTGCCTGGGCTTTTAATTATTTTAAAGTTTTTAAATACTTTTAGATGGCTCGAAAACCTTATGAATAAAGGGTTTCAGCTCTTATATGTCCACGTTTACCTTGCAATATGTCCACGTTTACCTTGCAATATGTCTACGTTTACCTTGCAATATGTCTACGTTTACCTTGCAATAGTACACAAATAATATTAACGTGTACTTATACACAATAAAAAAATAGTGGCTATGAGAGATTTAGTTGTAAAAGACAATGCCTTAATCAACGCAAGCTATAACTTAGACTTAGTAGAACAACGTTTAATTTTATTGGCTATTGTTGAAGCAAGGGAAAGTGGGAAAGGGATTAATGCAAATGATCCATTAGAAGTTCATGCAGATAGTTATATCAATCAGTTTGGTGTGCACCGTAATACAGCTTATCAAGCCTTAAAAGATGCTTGTAAGGATTTATTCGCGCGTCAATTTAGCTATCAAGAGAAAAAAGCTAATGGGAATATCCGAAATGTTATGAGTCGTTGGGTATCTCAGATTGCTTATAACGACAATGAAGCAACTGTAGACTTAATATTTGCACCTGCTGTTGTTCCCTTCATAACCAGACTGGAAGAGCAATTTACTAAATATGAATTACAGCAAGTTAGTAGTCTTAGTAGCGCTTATGCCATTCGCTTATATGAACTTCTAATTCAGTGGCGAAGCGCTGGTAAAACCCCAACCATAGAACTACAAGAATTTAGAAAGAAGTTAGGCGTTCTTGATAATGAATATTTACGGATGGCTCATTTAAAAGAGCGTGTTTTAGAGCTTTCAATTAAACAGATAAATGAGCATACGGATATAACTGTAAAATATGAACAGCATAAAAAAGGTCGATCAATTTCAGGTTTTTCTTTTACGTTTAAACAGAAGAAAAAGGATAATCCATCAATAGAAAGAGATCCGAATACCTTAGACCTTTTTTCAAAGATGACCGATGCTCAACGGCATATGTTTGCAAACAAACTTTCAGAACTCCCTGAAATGGGTCGCTATTCACAAGGAACTGAAAGCTATCCTCAATTTGCTGTTCGTATTGCTGAGATGCTACAAGACTCTGAAAAAATCAAAGAACTAGCCCCATACCTAAAAAAAGTGGGATACATGCCATCAAATAAAAAGGACACAGTAAATGGCTAAGTTATCGCTAAGTGAAGTATCTAAAAAATTTCATATTGATAGGTCAACCATTTACAGAGCTGTACGTAATGGGCGTTTATCACGCTCTAGTGATGGTCAATTTGACCTTTCGGAAGTGATTAGATGCTTTGGGGAGCCTGAACAAACATCTCAACAAATTGAATCATCTACATCAGATAGCGATGAATCTACAAAAAAACTCATTATTCATTTAGAAAATGAAGTTAAAAAATACCAAGAACGTGAAGAGCGTTTAATGCAGCAAATCGACCGTATGCAGACGCTTATTGAGTTAAAAACTGTTGCACCCGCCACGGCAGCGCCACAACAAGATGCTACGGCATGCGACACTGATATGCCACAGCATGCGACAACACAACAAGACGATGATAATAAAAAGAATAATGAATTAAATATTGTAGAAAATGTGGCAGTGCCACAACAAGAAACTACAGCATACCACACCCAAACGCTACAGCATGCCACGTTGCAAAATGTGGCAGTGCCACAACCTAAAAAACGTGGCTTATTTGGCCGTGTGCTGAATGCTGTCTTTGATAATGACTAAGGGAGAGAGAGATCATGCCGAAACTGAAAGACATTGCCCTAGGAATTATTGTGGCCCCGCTGCTGATCCCGATCATGCTGATTGCATCGTACCAGGATAAAAAGGAGCTGAAAAAAGAGCTGAATGAACGCCAAAAAGAAAAAGACCAGGCTTCTTGATTATTCACTTGGGCTTATCAAAGCCGTGGAACTTTGCTCAATAAGTAAGCGTGGAACATGAATAATCAATAAAAAGCCGCTCTGGTGCCATAATGTCCAGAGCGTCTTACTTTAATATACTGATATTTAAAGAGAAATATCAAGCATTTCGTATAACGTGTATTATGTTAATTTTAGAAAATCTTAAGATAATTATTAATGAGTGGCTTAATGAATAAAGAAATTTCTGTATTACTGCATGACGTTCCTACTCATGCAGATTACGCATGTGATGCAACAGATTTAGATCCAGAAGATATTCCTGAAGATCGTATAGAACAAGTCATAAATTTATTAAATTCTTCTGATGAAAATATTGTATTTGAGGCAGCAAAACTTCTGACTAATTGGGGACAATCCTCTGGTTTTGATGCATTAGTAAATTTATTAAATGAAAATAAATTAGTTGGTTATATAGATCATCGTTTACATGGTTATGATGATACACTTCAGCATGTACTTAGAGCTTTTGTTCGTTATTGGGCATTCCAAGCTGATCTAGGATTTGGTGAACAGGCTAGAATAAAAATATTTCATCCTATACAAAAGATTATAGAAATATCTAATACAGAACCATTTGATATTAGTCGCTTATTTTGGTTAATTGATGATGAAAAATACGATGAATATATTCCTTTAATTAAAAACCATTTAATCCAAATAATAGATCATCCTGAATTACAATTTTGGAAAATCCATGATGCTATTGAACTGATGCTGAAATTAGAGCCTGAGTTTGTTCATAATTTATTAGAAGAAAAAGGCAAAACATTGGAAGACTTTAAAATTAACACTTTATAAAGTTATACATTTAACATAATGGTGGTTATACGCAATACACTTGTATATTAATATAAAAATCAATGACTTAAAATTTCACACTCAACCCTAAAATCCGTAAAAAGCCGACTTTGAAACAAGTCGGCTTTTTTATGTTCGATTCTGTAAGCTTTTGCCAATAAAAAATGGAAGAACTTTGCAAAAGTTACAATTTTGTATTAACATTTTTATATTAACAAAAAGCGATGCAACTATGGAAATTGAGTTTTCATGGGATGAGCATAAAGCAGAAATAAACCTTAAAAAGCATGGTATAGCTTTTGAAGATGCGACATTGGTTTTTTACGATGCTCATGCCTTATATAAACAGGATCGCTTTGAAAATGGTGAATATCGTTGGCAAGCGATAGGTATGGTACATGGGCAAGCTGTTTTATTGGTGGCCCACACAGTACAAGACCATAATGGGATGGATCATATCCGCATTATTTCGGCACGACAGGCAGAGAAAAAAGAGAGGAAACAGTATGAGCAAAACCGTTACGTACAAAGTAGATTTGAATAAACCTCCTGTTTTGTCTGAAGAACAAAAGGCAAGACTTGAAGCTCTGGCTAAACGCGCAGACAGTGAAATAGACTTTTCCGACATTCCTGAACTTGATGAAAGCTTTTGGAAAAATGCTGTCCAAAATCCGTTTTATAAGCCAACTAAACAAGTGACTACAGTACGCATTGATGCAGATGTCATGCAATGGCTAAAAGCACAAGGCAAAGGCTATCAGACACGTATGAATAAGATTTTACGTGATGCAATGCTGAATGATTTAAAAAATCACCCATAAAAACGGAGCTTAAGCTCCGTTTTTTACAAACTATTTTTAAGCTTATAGAATCTAAATTCGGGGTAAATTAAACCTATAATAAAAAGAATGGTAAATGCTATCCATAGAAACAAAGCCATAGCTCTAAGCTGTTCTTCATTCCATGAGCTTGATTCCATATCTAAGAAAAAGATACTCTTCCAGCCTTTAATATAATCAGCTCCACCCCATGAAATAATCCATTTGAACATTAAGCTAACTGCCAAATAAATAAGTACCCACACCCATGTAGACATAAATTACCTTATTATTTTTAATCACTTATTGGATAATTATAACTGATCTTAATAGTCTTATTTAACATAAAATCTCATATACGAAATTTACATTATATTTATAACTGTTATTGCCTGATAAACCTTTTTTTGATCTTTTTATGCAAATATTTGACGATATAGTAGAATACGATTAGAGAGAAGAATAAGATAAGCAAGCCTACCTGTATATACAAAATTTCTTCGAATTTTCTATATACAGGGACTTGTTAGGGGAATCCCCTAAGACCCCAGGCCCATCACAGATGGGCAAGTCAACTTCGTTGACTTAAAAACAAAAGCAAAAACCTGTGAATAGGATGAGGACATGCGAAGTAAAAATAAAATTTTTAGACTCACCGAACTACAGTTGGAGCAGCTGGAGAAGCATCTCGAAAAAGAGGGTACGACTTTTACTGATTTTATTCACTCGCTGATTCAACGTGAAGTTATGCAGGATGCCGTCACAGTTAAACAACCCACGGAAGAAGAATTAAAACCGAGGACCAAAGTTAAAACAGTGCTTGAAGTCGTCAAACGCTATCAAAAAACCGACCCGAATTTACTGCTAGAGCTATCTAAAATCGGTAACAACTTGAATCAAATAGCCAGAGCATTAAACATCATCAAAAATGCTGATCCGCAAGAGCAACGCAAATTAGATATTTTCAGTATTTTTTCAGTTTTAAAAGGCATTCAAACCGAGTTAGAACAAGTATTTCCTGCACTTCCGAAAATCAGCAGACAAAGCCCTGAAAGGCTTAAAAAGCAATTGTCTTCGATACAGCTTGCTGAGGAGGATGAAAGTGCATATTAAATTTTTAAATCACGGCAAAGGATCGGCCGCACACGCTTCAGCGTATGTTTTAGATAAGTTCGATCATCTTGGCAATGTTCGGGCAGGTGTTGATGTTTTGCGTGGTGATGCGACTACATTTAACGCCATCTGTGACTCAAGTCCACATTTGTGGAAGTACACCAGTGGCGTGATCGCATGGTCAAAAGAAGACAGTCCGACAGATGAACAAATAAAAGAAGTCTTAGACGAGTTTGAAAAGCATGCTTTTTCGGGACTAGATCCCTCACAGTACCACCTTTTTGCCGTGCTTCACACAGACGATGACGGCTCGAAGCATATCCACGTTCTAGCACCACGCCTAGATATTCAAAGCGGTAAATCACTCAATATTGCCCCACCCGGCCATGAAAAGCATTTTGATTCTTTACGTGATTACTTCAACACAAAGTACCAGTGGTCACGCCCCGATGATCTGCTTTTGATGAAAACGACACAAGAGCCAAACTATGTCGCAAAACTCAACGCTCAAGCTAAAAATATTTTTACAGGTCAAGATCTTGAGGCGCTTACAAAAAAGCAGTTTGGCAAGCTCGTTGATAACTACGTACAAACATTTTTAAGGACTCTGACAGTAAAAAACAGAGCAGATATTGTCCAGTGTATTGAGCAACTGGAAGGAATCGCATCGGTCAAACAAAGTAAAGAATACTTAACTGCCACTTTGAAAAGTGGCAAAAGACATCGACTTAGAGGCGACTTTTATCATGAACAATTCGAAATTAACGCTTATTCAGAGCATCTCAGAGCAGCAGCAGAAAGCCGACCAACTACAGCAGAGCTTGCAACAGCTCTCCGAAACGCTGAAAACGTTCGAGATGACTATCGAGCAAAGCGAGAGACCTATCACCAACAGCACTATACTTTTAAACGAAGTACAGCAGACAACATCGGCCATAAAATCGCATCTCAGAGCGATTTTGACCGAAATAGGGAATCTATCACCCAAAGCCATAAAATCGCTAACAGCGAGCTATACGGAGCAAATAGACGCACTGCAAACGCAGTTAGCGAATATAGACCTATCGGAAATATCAAAAGTGAAATCGAGCATAGATTCGTTTTCAACCTCAATTCACGCTCTACAGGCTCAAGTCAACAAGCAGTTGCAGAGCCTCAGAATCGACGAAAAGCTCCTGCAGAACAGCATTCAACACCAAGTACAGCAAGCGATAGAGGGGCAGAGAGAGACAATAGAGAGTCAGTTGCAGAGCCTTTTGACGGAAAAATTGGGCAACCAGAGAGCAACACACATCCTATGGGGGATGATAGCTTTTGGACTGCTGATTCTTTTAATAATTTTATATCTAGGCTATCAAGCCAATACAAATTTAAAAACAATCAAAGCACAAGAGCAAATGATTCAACAGAATTCACAAGTGATTACAAACCAGATCAACTACTTGAAACAAATACGGAACTAGATCATGCAGACCGAAATCGACCAATTTTTGACAGAGCAAAACAGCTTATTGATGCAACAAAACAACTTGTTAGCCGAGCAAAACAAGGTTTTGAGTCAACAAATCGATTCATTAAAGACCATTTTGAGCGACTACAGCGAAGTCGAGCTGAGTCTAAAGAGCAAAATCAGCAATCTGAATACAGAGAAAGAAGCACAGCAAGCCTTAATTTTGACACTGAAAGCAGAGCTTTCAAAGCTAGAGCAGGGCAACTTTTCGGAGCAGTTACAGCAAGCATTTCAAGAAAACTTGAAGACCCAATTACAAACGCAATTAGCGAGAGCATTAAATCAACTGGATTTAAACAGCATTGTCAGCGACTTGGTGAAGATAGAATTAAGACCCATTCAAATGACAATTGGCACACAGCAGGCGGACATCGAGAAAGCACTCTCGAAAATCTTGCAATTGAAAGTACCCAACAACTTTTACGAAGATTTGGAGACGCAAAGCAAGCAGATCAATACGCTTGGGGAAACTGTAGAAAGATTAATAGCGTTAATCAACAACTTGAACGACTAGAAACCACAGTAGCGGAAATTCGACTCAAGCCAAAACCGGCTACGAATTTCAGTTACTTGCGAAGTGACGGTTATTACCCCGATTACGTTGGTTATCACAAAGAACTATGCGACAAGCAACAGGAGGCCTATAACAATAAAAACCCACTACAATTGATTGATTACATACAGAAAAAATCTAAAAATTTAGAAACGTACATTAGCCGTGCACGTTCAAATATCCACGAATGGGAATACGATAAATTTGAGAAAATGATCAAAAATGACAATCAAATGCTGAAATATCTGAAATGTGAGAAGATTTTAGAGCCTCAAAACGACCATTTGAAACAGCAAAGAGAATCATATCAAGCGTGTTTAAAGAGTTTTGAGACTATTAAAAGTGATATTTACGAAATTAAAAATCCATTGCCTAGACAGAATACTTCTCAACAAACTTATGAACCTGAGCATAAACCAAAACCTAAAAATGATTTTGAATTAGATTTTTAATCTAATTCAGCAAAACAGTAATCAGAGGGGGAATGAGCGATTTATCTTTATGTCACTCACACTCCGTTCGCTTTGTTTTTTTCTTTTTGAACCTCACAGGTTTAAACCAAGCGAGTGTCTACGAGCGATTGAGCATCATAAAAATTTCAGCAACGCCTTTTCCCTGATTACAAACTCCCTTTTAATCTAAAACGGTAAGTACAGAGCATCCCGAATGGGTGCGAACTTTGGGGCTTTTGATCTTAAAAAAGCATGAGCATAGCGAATGCATTATCAATCTTTTTGCTCTTGGTTTTGCTTTTGAAACGACACGAGCGAAGCGAGTGCCATAGCCTTTGATTTTGCCTTTAATTCTCTTTTATTCTTTTAAAAAGCTTTTAAATACTTTTAGACACCCTTCCAGACCACATATAGCAAGGCTTTCAGACTTTAAAAAACTACAAATGGCATGAACTAAACTACAAATGGCATGATTTTGGCACATTAGAAACTACAAATGGCATGATTAGAAACTACAAATGGCATGAACTAAACTACACTATATTTAATGTAGTTTTATGTTAAAAACTACAAAAATCGTGTGCAAAAATAAATCAATATGATATAAAAAACTACTTCTTGCGGAATGTAGTTTCATGGATTATAAAAAAACATACCCTGTATCTTGGGTTGTTATGCAGAATACGATTCAAGAGTGCTTTAAAAGCATGAGTATTGATGAAAAACGCTTATTAATTCTTGCTAGTCCTATAGCTCGGATAATTGATGCAACTGAAAAAGATGCAATCACCATAACATCAGAGAGCTTTGCAAAAGAATGCGGTATAAAAACCAACTCAGCGTATTCGCAAATGGAAGAAGCGAGTAAAAACCTGTTAAGACGTTATTTTTCCTATGGTGATAATAAGAAAAAAACCTACTGTAACTGGGTCATTAGAGCAATATATGAGAATGGTTCAATATCCATATGCTTCCCAGAGGAAGTTCTTTTGATGCTCAAAGAGTTCGACAAATTAAATCCATACACTAAGTACAAGAAAGACATCGTACTCAGTCTGAAAAAAGACTACTCGTTCGACCTATATCATTTAGCAAAAAAATATCAAGCTATGGGACAATTTGAAATGTCCTTAGAGCATATAAAAACTGAGTTAGGTTTGCCAAAGTCCTACGACAAGCTATGTAATTTAAAAGACCGTGTAATTAAGCCTTCATTAGATGAAATTACAGCTAATACAGACATTGAACTCACTTATGAAAACGTTAAACAAGGACGGTCTGTGGTTGGTTTTAAGTTTATTGTGAAAGAGAAGCCAAAGCCGAAAGTGATCGAAACAGGTCGAGATCCGCACACACTCGATATGTTCTGCAAAATGTCTGATAGCCAAATCAGTACATACAGCTCGATTTTATCAAAGGTACACAGCATCAGTGACCTTGCAGGCAATAAGGATTATCAAGCATTTGCAGTATGGATTTCGAATATTTTACGAGATCCAAAATCGGTTCGTGAGGAAACAGCGAAACGTATTTTTAAGGCTCTGCGAACTGAAACAGATTTTAAAGGCTGAATTGCTAAGGGCATTATTCAACTGAGCTAATCAAAGTCGTGAAACATTGGTCAAAGAATAGGCGTGGAACGTGAAAAATCATAAAAAAAGCCCATTCGAGGGTGAGTGGGCTATAAAACTGCAATCAACAAATTGAATTATAACACAATTTCAAAAGCATTTCGTATAACGTGTATTATGTTAATTTTAGAAAATCTTAAGATAATTATTAATGAGTGGCTTAATGAATAAAGAAATTTCTGTATTACTGCATGACGTTCCTACTCATGCAGATTACGCATGTGATGCAACAGATTTAGATCCAGAAGATATTCCTGAAGATCGTATAGAACAAGTCATAAATTTATTAAATTCTTCTGATGAAAATATTGTATTTGAGGCAGCAAAACTTCTGACTAATTGGGGACAATCCTCTGGTTTTGATGCATTAGTAAATTTATTAAATGAAAATAAATTAGTTGGTTATATAGATCATCGTTTACATGGTTATGATGATACACTTCAGCATGTACTTAGAGCTTTTGTTCGTTATTGGGCATTCCAAGCTGATCTAGGATTTGGTGAACAGGCTAGAATAAAAATATTTCATCCTATACAAAAGATTATAGAAATATCTAATACAGAACCATTTGATATTAGTCGCTTATTTTGGTTAATTGATGATGAAAAATACGATGAATATATTCCTTTAATTAAAAACCATTTAATCCAAATAATAGATCATCCTGAATTACAATTTTGGAAAATCCATGATGCTATTGAACTGATGCTGAAATTAGAGCCTGAGTTTGTTCATAATTTATTAGAAGAAAAAGGCAAAACATTGGAAGACTTTAAAATTAACACTTTATAAAGTTATACATTTAACATAATGGTGGTTATACGCAATACACTTGTATATTAATATAAAAATCAATGACTTAAAATTTCACACTCAACCCTAAAATCCGTAAAAAGCCGACTTTGAAACAAGTCGGCTTTTTTATGTTCGATTCTGTAAGCTTTTGCCAATAAAAAATGGAAGAACTTTGCAAAAGTTACAATTTTGTATTAACATTTTTATATTAACAAAAAGCGATGCAACTATGGAAATTGAGTTTTCATGGGATGAGCATAAAGCAGAAATAAACCTTAAAAAGCATGGTATAGCTTTTGAAGATGCGACATTGGTTTTTTACGATGCTCATGCCTTATATAAACAGGATCGCTTTGAAAATGGTGAATATCGTTGGCAAGCGATAGGTATGGTACATGGGCAAGCTGTTTTATTGGTGGCCCACACAGTACAAGACCATAATGGGATGGATCATATCCGCATTATTTCGGCACGACAGGCAGAGAAAAAAGAGAGGAAACAGTATGAGCAAAACCGTTACGTACAAAGTAGATTTGAATAAACCTCCTGTTTTGTCTGAAGAACAAAAGGCAAGACTTGAAGCTCTGGCTAAACGCGCAGACAGTGAAATAGACTTTTCCGACATTCCTGAACTTGATGAAAGCTTTTGGAAAAATGCTGTCCAAAATCCGTTTTATAAGCCAACTAAACAAGTGACTACAGTACGCATTGATGCAGATGTCATGCAATGGCTAAAAGCACAAGGCAAAGGCTATCAGACACGTATGAATAAGATTTTACGTGATGCAATGCTGAATGATTTAAAAAATCACCCATAAAAACGGAGCTTAAGCTCCGTTTTTTACAAACTATTTTTAAGCTTATAGAATCTAAATTCGGGGTAAATTAAACCTATAATAAAAAGAATGGTAAATGCTATCCATAGAAACAAAGCCATAGCTCTAAGCTGTTCTTCATTCCATGAGCTTGATTCCATATCTAAGAAAAAGATACTCTTCCAGCCTTTAATATAATCAGCTCCACCCCATGAAATAATCCATTTGAACATTAAGCTAACTGCCAAATAAATAAGTACCCACACCCATGTAGACATAAATTACCTTATTATTTTTAATCACTTATTGGATAATTATAACTGATCTTAATAGTCTTATTTAACATAAAATCTCATATACGAAATTTACATTATATTTATAACTGTTATTGCCTGATAAACCTTTTTTTGATCTTTTTATGCAAATATTTGACGATATAGTAGAATACGATTAGAGAGAAGAATAAGATAAGCAAGCCTACCTGTATATACAAAATTTCTTCGAATTTTCTATATACAGGGACTTGTTAGGGGAATCCCCTAAGACCCCAGGCCCATCACAGATGGGCAAGTCAACTTCGTTGACTTAAAAACAAAAGCAAAAACCTGTGAATAGGATGAGGACATGCGAAGTAAAAATAAAATTTTTAGACTCACCGAACTACAGTTGGAGCAGCTGGAGAAGCATCTCGAAAAAGAGGGTACGACTTTTACTGATTTTATTCACTCGCTGATTCAACGTGAAGTTATGCAGGATGCCGTCACAGTTAAACAACCCACGGAAGAAGAATTAAAACCGAGGACCAAAGTTAAAACAGTGCTTGAAGTCGTCAAACGCTATCAAAAAACCGACCCGAATTTACTGCTAGAGCTATCTAAAATCGGTAACAACTTGAATCAAATAGCCAGAGCATTAAACATCATCAAAAATGCTGATCCGCAAGAGCAACGCAAATTAGATATTTTCAGTATTTTTTCAGTTTTAAAAGGCATTCAAACCGAGTTAGAACAAGTATTTCCTGCACTTCCGAAAATCAGCAGACAAAGCCCTGAAAGGCTTAAAAAGCAATTGTCTTCGATACAGCTTGCTGAGGAGGATGAAAGTGCATATTAAATTTTTAAATCACGGCAAAGGATCGGCCGCACACGCTTCAGCGTATGTTTTAGATAAGTTCGATCATCTTGGCAATGTTCGGGCAGGTGTTGATGTTTTGCGTGGTGATGCGACTACATTTAACGCCATCTGTGACTCAAGTCCACATTTGTGGAAGTACACCAGTGGCGTGATCGCATGGTCAAAAGAAGACAGTCCGACAGATGAACAAATAAAAGAAGTCTTAGACGAGTTTGAAAAGCATGCTTTTTCGGGACTAGATCCCTCACAGTACCACCTTTTTGCCGTGCTTCACACAGACGATGACGGCTCGAAGCATATCCACGTTCTAGCACCACGCCTAGATATTCAAAGCGGTAAATCACTCAATATTGCCCCACCCGGCCATGAAAAGCATTTTGATTCTTTACGTGATTACTTCAACACAAAGTACCAGTGGTCACGCCCCGATGATCTGCTTTTGATGAAAACGACACAAGAGCCAAACTATGTCGCAAAACTCAACGCTCAAGCTAAAAATATTTTTACAGGTCAAGATCTTGAGGCGCTTACAAAAAAGCAGTTTGGCAAGCTCGTTGATAACTACGTACAAACATTTTTAAGGACTCTGACAGTAAAAAACAGAGCAGATATTGTCCAGTGTATTGAGCAACTGGAAGGAATCGCATCGGTCAAACAAAGTAAAGAATACTTAACTGCCACTTTGAAAAGTGGCAAAAGACATCGACTTAGAGGCGACTTTTATCATGAACAATTCGAAATTAACGCTTATTCAGAGCATCTCAGAGCAGCAGCAGAAAGCCGACCAACTACAGCAGAGCTTGCAACAGCTCTCCGAAACGCTGAAAACGTTCGAGATGACTATCGAGCAAAGCGAGAGACCTATCACCAACAGCACTATACTTTTAAACGAAGTACAGCAGACAACATCGGCCATAAAATCGCATCTCAGAGCGATTTTGACCGAAATAGGGAATCTATCACCCAAAGCCATAAAATCGCTAACAGCGAGCTATACGGAGCAAATAGACGCACTGCAAACGCAGTTAGCGAATATAGACCTATCGGAAATATCAAAAGTGAAATCGAGCATAGATTCGTTTTCAACCTCAATTCACGCTCTACAGGCTCAAGTCAACAAGCAGTTGCAGAGCCTCAGAATCGACGAAAAGCTCCTGCAGAACAGCATTCAACACCAAGTACAGCAAGCGATAGAGGGGCAGAGAGAGACAATAGAGAGTCAGTTGCAGAGCCTTTTGACGGAAAAATTGGGCAACCAGAGAGCAACACACATCCTATGGGGGATGATAGCTTTTGGACTGCTGATTCTTTTAATAATTTTATATCTAGGCTATCAAGCCAATACAAATTTAAAAACAATCAAAGCACAAGAGCAAATGATTCAACAGAATTCACAAGTGATTACAAACCAGATCAACTACTTGAAACAAATACGGAACTAGATCATGCAGACCGAAATCGACCAATTTTTGACAGAGCAAAACAGCTTATTGATGCAACAAAACAACTTGTTAGCCGAGCAAAACAAGGTTTTGAGTCAACAAATCGATTCATTAAAGACCATTTTGAGCGACTACAGCGAAGTCGAGCTGAGTCTAAAGAGCAAAATCAGCAATCTGAATACAGAGAAAGAAGCACAGCAAGCCTTAATTTTGACACTGAAAGCAGAGCTTTCAAAGCTAGAGCAGGGCAACTTTTCGGAGCAGTTACAGCAAGCATTTCAAGAAAACTTGAAGACCCAATTACAAACGCAATTAGCGAGAGCATTAAATCAACTGGATTTAAACAGCATTGTCAGCGACTTGGTGAAGATAGAATTAAGACCCATTCAAATGACAATTGGCACACAGCAGGCGGACATCGAGAAAGCACTCTCGAAAATCTTGCAATTGAAAGTACCCAACAACTTTTACGAAGATTTGGAGACGCAAAGCAAGCAGATCAATACGCTTGGGGAAACTGTAGAAAGATTAATAGCGTTAATCAACAACTTGAACGACTAGAAACCACAGTAGCGGAAATTCGACTCAAGCCAAAACCGGCTACGAATTTCAGTTACTTGCGAAGTGACGGTTATTACCCCGATTACGTTGGTTATCACAAAGAACTATGCGACAAGCAACAGGAGGCCTATAACAATAAAAACCCACTACAATTGATTGATTACATACAGAAAAAATCTAAAAATTTAGAAACGTACATTAGCCGTGCACGTTCAAATATCCACGAATGGGAATACGATAAATTTGAGAAAATGATCAAAAATGACAATCAAATGCTGAAATATCTGAAATGTGAGAAGATTTTAGAGCCTCAAAACGACCATTTGAAACAGCAAAGAGAATCATATCAAGCGTGTTTAAAGAGTTTTGAGACTATTAAAAGTGATATTTACGAAATTAAAAATCCATTGCCTAGACAGAATACTTCTCAACAAACTTATGAACCTGAGCATAAACCAAAACCTAAAAATGATTTTGAATTAGATTTTTAATCTAATTCAGCAAAACAGTAATCAGAGGGGGAATGAGCGATTTATCTTTATGTCACTCACACTCCGTTCGCTTTGTTTTTTTCTTTTTGAACCTCACAGGTTTAAACCAAGCGAGTGTCTACGAGCGATTGAGCATCATAAAAATTTCAGCAACGCCTTTTCCCTGATTACAAACTCCCTTTTAATCTAAAACGGTAAGTACAGAGCATCCCGAATGGGTGCGAACTTTGGGGCTTTTGATCTTAAAAAAGCATGAGCATAGCGAATGCATTATCAATCTTTTTGCTCTTGGTTTTGCTTTTGAAACGACACGAGCGAAGCGAGTGCCATAGCCTTTGATTTTGCCTTTAATTCTCTTTTATTCTTTTAAAAAGCTTTTAAATACTTTTAGACACCCTTCCAGACCACATATAGCAAGGCTTTCAGACTTTAAAAAACTACAAATGGCATGAACTAAACTACAAATGGCATGATTTTGGCACATTAGAAACTACAAATGGCATGATTAGAAACTACAAATGGCATGAACTAAACTACACTATATTTAATGTAGTTTTATGTTAAAAACTACAAAAATCGTGTGCAAAAATAAATCAATATGATATAAAAAACTACTTCTTGCGGAATGTAGTTTCATGGATTATAAAAAAACATACCCTGTATCTTGGGTTGTTATGCAGAATACGATTCAAGAGTGCTTTAAAAGCATGAGTATTGATGAAAAACGCTTATTAATTCTTGCTAGTCCTATAGCTCGGATAATTGATGCAACTGAAAAAGATGCAATCACCATAACATCAGAGAGCTTTGCAAAAGAATGCGGTATAAAAACCAACTCAGCGTATTCGCAAATGGAAGAAGCGAGTAAAAACCTGTTAAGACGTTATTTTTCCTATGGTGATAATAAGAAAAAAACCTACTGTAACTGGGTCATTAGAGCAATATATGAGAATGGTTCAATATCCATATGCTTCCCAGAGGAAGTTCTTTTGATGCTCAAAGAGTTCGACAAATTAAATCCATACACTAAGTACAAGAAAGACATCGTACTCAGTCTGAAAAAAGACTACTCGTTCGACCTATATCATTTAGCAAAAAAATATCAAGCTATGGGACAATTTGAAATGTCCTTAGAGCATATAAAAACTGAGTTAGGTTTGCCAAAGTCCTACGACAAGCTATGTAATTTAAAAGACCGTGTAATTAAGCCTTCATTAGATGAAATTACAGCTAATACAGACATTGAACTCACTTATGAAAACGTTAAACAAGGACGGTCTGTGGTTGGTTTTAAGTTTATTGTGAAAGAGAAGCCAAAGCCGAAAGTGATCGAAACAGGTCGAGATCCGCACACACTCGATATGTTCTGCAAAATGTCTGATAGCCAAATCAGTACATACAGCTCGATTTTATCAAAGGTACACAGCATCAGTGACCTTGCAGGCAATAAGGATTATCAAGCATTTGCAGTATGGATTTCGAATATTTTACGAGATCCAAAATCGGTTCGTGAGGAAACAGCGAAACGTATTTTTAAGGCTCTGCGAACTGAAACAGATTTTAAAGGCTGAATTGCTAAGGGCATTATTCAACTGAGCTAATCAAAGTCGTGAAACATTGGTCAAAGAATAGGCGTGGAACGTGAAAAATCATAAAAAAAGCCCATTCGAGGGTGAGTGGGCTATAAAACTGCAATCAACAAATTGAATTATAACACAATTTCAAAAGCATTTCGTATAACGTGTATTATGTTAATTGTAGCCAGACTTAATTTTCAAAATTCTTCGATGCCTCTATCAATGAAAAAACTAAACTTTCTACTTCTCTCTGGCTTTGTTGCATAAAGGTTTGA